>JAFGIX010000080.1 GCA_016929395.1 Candidatus Zymogenus saltonus | reverse complement strand
GATCGCATTCCTTGTATTTCTTTTCCATACAGCAGATAGTATCATACTTTAAGAGTCAAAAAAATATTTCTCCGACAGGCTCCTAGCGGCTGCTTTTTGTGAAAATGTTGCCGTATATCTACTATTAACTATTGTTGAACGCTGCGTCAGGGTTTGGGGTATTATTCTCGAAAGCGATCGATATTGGAGTGACACAGGAAGTGGAGAAATGGATAGATAGTTACAAGGTGGTCATAGAAAGGGGTAAAGGCGGCTATTACGTGGGGATCGTTCCCGCCCTCAAGGGCTGTCATTCCCAGGGCAAGACGATGGACGAGCTGTTGTTCAATATCAGGGAGGCCGTTGAGCTGTGCCTTGAGGTGGAGGACGAATAAAGAAATAAAACAAAATTTCATTAGTATTAAGAGGGAATAAATATATAGAGGAGGTTTCTAAATGATAAGTCGTATCAAACGTTTACCCTTACGTGACGTTTGGAAACATGAAGCATTAGATTTCACATCATGGCTAGAAGATAATATTGATATTTTGAATGAAATCCTTGATCTTAATCTTACGAGTGTTGAGCGTGAAAAGGAAGCCGGATCTTTTAGCGTCGATCTTGTAGCAGAAGATGATAGGGGCAATCCAGTTGTCATTGAGAACCAGCTTGAAAAGAGCGATCATGACCATCTTGGAAAGGTTATAACCTACCTTACAGCAATCGGAGCAAAGACGGCAATTTGGATAGTTGCCGATCCAAGACCTGAACATGTGAATGCCATATCCTGGTTGAACGAATCCAGTGTGGCATCTTTTTATCTTCTTAAGGTTGAAACAATTTGTATTGATGAGTCTTCTCCAGCACCGCTTCTTACATTGATTGTGGGACCAAGTGAGGAGGGAAGAGAAGTAGGCGAGACAAAGAAAGAAATGGCTGAAAGATACATGATTAGACATCGTTTCTGGACAAGACTCCTTGATTATGCTAACACAAAAACCAAGCTTCATGCCAACATTTCACCGAGTGAATCTAATTGGATAGCTACAGGCGCTGGTGTTCGAGGGTTATCTTATAACTATGTTATAACGAAACATGATTCACAAGTAGAACTCTATATTGACAGAGGTAAAGATTCAGCAAATGAAAACAAAGCTATATTTGATAAACTGTTTGAATCAAAAGAAAATATTGAAGAATCGTTTAATGGCTCTTTAGAATGGCAACGATTAGACGATCGAAAAGCCTCTCGTATTAGGAAAAAGATCCTTCTTGGAGGTTATAGAGATAATGAGGATAAGTGGCCCGAAATATATGAAAATTTAGTTGATGCAATGATTCGTTTGGAAAAGTCTTTCGATCCATATATAAAAAAGCTACAAGTAAAATAGTAAACCTATCCAAACAATATTTTGGAAAACCAGAATTCACAATTTAAAACAATTACCCCCCCCACTACCCTATCACCGTCAACCACTTGTTGTACTTCTCCAGCCTGCCCGTGAAGACCTCCTTCATCTTCGAGGAGATAGCTGTGGTGACCGGCCCGGGGCACTCTTTATTAAGCTTGGTGCCGTCGATCGATATAATCGGCTGGACCTTTATTACGCTTCCGGTGTAGAACGCCTCGTCCACGCCGGGGAACTCCTCAGGCTTAATGTTTCGCTCCTGAACCCTGTATCCCATGTCCGTCAAAAGCTCGATGACGGAGGTGCGGGTGATGCCGGGCAGCGCGTTTGTCGTGGTCGATGTCATGACGTCACTCCCCTTGACGAAGAAGACGTTCGACGTCGCCCCCTCCGCCACAAAACCGTTGGCGTCGAGCATTATCACGTCGTCGTATCCTTTTTTCTTCATCTCCATCTTCGCGAGAAACGGATTGAGATAGTTGCCGGTCGCCTTTGCGTGAACCGGTACGGTTGATGGGTTCAACTTCCTGAGCTTGGACACCCCAGCCGTCACCGGCGCCGAGATCTCCTCCTGCTTGACGTTGAACAGGTCGTAGTCCATGCAGAAGATGACGATGTCGACCGTGGGATTCGTCGGGATGACGGAAAACTCCATCGGGGAGTAGTACGCGAAGAACTTTGCAGCCCCCCTTTTTACATTGTTCACCCTTGCCGTCTTTAGGACGGCCTCGATGAGGCCCTCCCTCTCAATCGGCAGCTCCATAAAGGTGTAGTCGGCGCTCCTGAAGAAGCGCTCGATATGCTCCATGAGGCCGAAGAATGCCGGCCCCCTGTCGGTCTTTACGATATCGACGACCTCGAATATTGCAGACCCCCTGCTGAAGCTGTGGGACAGGGGGGATACGTTGGTCTTGTCCCAGCCTACAAGCTCTCCGTTTAACCACGCTTTCATCTCGCTCCTTGAATCCTCAATCACTAAAATTGTCTATTTGTTATCCCGCCCGATCTCCTTCGACCCCCCTCTCCCATCCGCTAAAATCTCCAAGAGCACTTTTACGTTACCACGATAAAGTTGACACGAAAAACCTAAATCAGTTCCAGACACTCCCTATTTCTTCTTGAGGATCAGGAGGTTCGGAAGCTCCTTGGCCGTAAGATAATGCATCGGGATCTGGCCGCCCTCGGCCCACATCTTCGCCAGGTCGTCGTAGTGGGGGCTCTTGAAGTGCCCGGACTGCCCCGGCGGACAGATTATGGTCGACCTTTCGACGTCGGAGAAATCTACTATCATACGGATGACTCCTCCCGACACCATCTCGTAGCGGTCCTTGTTGTCCCACATGCCGGCGTTTATGGTGTAGCCGTCGCCGTCCGTCGGGATCGGCTTCAGGTTAAAGAACGACAGGCCGCTCCCCATCGGGTGCTTGAAGGTCATCCTGTGGACCTTCTCCCAGGCCCACTTTTCCGGATTTGCGCCGAGGCTTTCCGTCAGCTCGGTGACGGCGTCTTTCATGCTTTTAACGACCATGTCGTTCCTCGTCTCCGTTACACCCTCCGTCCCTATGTCGTCATAAAGGAGATTATCATTGTCATTCACGATCTTTGTCATCAAAAGGTCCGGCACGTAGACTATGTAGTAGCCGGACAGGTGCTCCTCCCAGACCTCCTCCCCCACGTTGTCCCTGAGGGTGTTTCCCATCATGTGGTAGTAGAAGGAGTTGAAGAGGCTTGCTGCGGGGCTGTCCTTCTTCGAGGCAAAGTTCCACCCGTCAAAGAGGGCTAGGGCGTCTTTCAGATCCTCGCTATCGGAGCAGGCCTCGACAACGATCGGCACCCACCTCTCCGCCACGACGGACACGCTGTCCAGCTGTATCTTGTGGGCGTCATCTAAGCTCATCTTGTCAATACCCTTTGCCATCTCCTCAAAGCGCGTCGCCCGCTCAAATAGGTAGAAGTTTGTAACGTGGTAGTCGGTCTTCTTCGGCTCGTTGTTGAACGACCCGAGATACCCCTTCTTCGGGTTCAGGTCGTAGGGGAGTCTCTCGAAGGGGATGTTGCCCACCCAGTCGTACTCGCCGGTCCACCCGGGGACGGGCACCGTCCCGTTCCCCTTCTTCCTTATCGGGGGCGACGCCATGTACTGGTAGCCGATGTTCCCCTCGGCGTCCGCGTAGCCGACGTTAAGGGTCGGCGTCGTGATGAGGCTAATGGCCCTTCTGAACTCGTCGAAGTCCCCCGCCTTACAGATCTCGAGACAGCCCTGAATAATGCCGCAGGGTTTGTTGCCGACCCACATCATGGCGCAGTTATCCGGGGCCAGGCTCATGACATCTGAGATGATGGGTCCGTGCCTCGATATCTTGATCCTCATCTTCTCCTCAACTATCTTTCCCTTCTTCTTTATCTTCAGCGTCTCCTCTACTATCCCGAAATCGACGTAACCCTTTTCGGTAAGGTATTGATTTTTATTTTTCGGATTTACCTTTTCGATGAAGTAGTCCAGCTCGTCCACCCGGCCGTTCACGTTGCTCCATGCTATGTTCCCGTTAAACCCCAGGACGTTCACCCCGGGCATCCCCGGGATGGAGCCGCCGATTACGTCATAGTCGCCGCCGCTTAGGTGCACGACGTAAAAGAGGGACGGTATCTTCGGCTCCAGGTCGGGGCTTCCGGTAAAGATCGGGGCGCCGGTCGTCGTTTTTGAACCGGAGAAGATCATCCAGTTGCTGGCAGCAATCTCCGGCGGGATCAAGGGGAGGTTTCCATTCGAGACGCCCTCTTCCCCCCCGTTAAATCGAGTAAAGTGAGATCGGGCGACCCTGTTTTCTCCGTCCAGACCGCCAAGGCTTGAGACTCGTGGGGCAAAGTCGGGAAATGAGGGAGTGATGAGATCGAGCATATCCTCTCCCGCCGCCTCGCCGATGCGGTAGAGGATCAGGTCGGTCTTCTTCGACCTGGTGAGGCTGTAGGCCATCAGGAGCCCGGTGACGACGGTGTCTTCCACAACCCATTTTTCCGGTTTGACCCTCAAGATGGCGTATTCCCTCGGCAGGCGTTTTACGGAGTCGAGATATGCGTTGACGCCGTTCGTGTACGCGATCACCACCTCCTTGTACTCCTGGGGCAGCTCCTCGTATTCGAGCCTCGCCGTCCTGTAGAATCCAACGGTTTTGAGGAACCTGTCCATCTCTTCCGTGGCCTTGCCGAAGAGGGTCGAAAGCTCCCCCCTCCCCGCAAGCCTCGTCATGTCCATCTGGAACATCCTCTCCCTCGCGGTGATGTACCCCTGGGCGAAGAAGAGGTCCCTCTCGTTTTCCGCAAAGATGTGCGGTACCCCATATTCATCAGTCCTTATCTCGACGTCCACAGTCAATCCCTCGACATCGAGCGTCCCTGAGTATTTGGGGATCGAGACGCGAAAAAATACCTGAAAAAATACGGCGGTTGCAATAATCAACACCGCCGCGACTATAAAGGCGTATTTTACTATCTTCATATTTAACTCCTTTTTGCTTGTACCAAGCTTTAAAGGATGGATTTTGTCTTGAGGCTACTGGGATACTTTACTGTCATTCCTCTCGATAGTCCGTTCGTTGAGATTCTCAAGATTTTTCTTCTGCTCCTCGATCTTTCTCTGGTAGTCGGCGGGGAGGATGTCGGTCACAACCCTTATCGATCTCACGACATAGGGAGTTATCTTTGAAGTTCTGGCCGATGCGGGAAAGAGGGTTGTCACGACTATCACGAGAACGGCAACGAGGATATAACCCTTCACGAGGCCGAAGGTCCCCCCCGCTACCCTGTCGTAAAAGGAGAGGTCGGCGGTCTTGATCATCCTTGAGACCAGCATGCCCAAAAGGGATACGACTATGGAAACGGCGAGAAAGATTACCGCAAAGCTCACGATGTTTGCAATCTGCGGATTGGTTATCAATCCGGCGAGCATCTCGGCGCCGGTGGGGTAAAAGAGGAGGGACGCCACGATCCCCAAGATGACCGCCAATAGCGAGAAGGCATCCCTTATGAAGCCCTTGATGACGCTGTAGATTACGCTCGCCCCAAGGATAATTATGATCGCGATGTCAAGGTAGTTCATACAGAAAAAAGCCTAATTGTAGAATTTGAGAGAATTCAGCCGGAGTGAAAACCAACAGACTATTCAACAAATCTTCTTCTTTAAATTCTTCTTGCTCCAACCGTCGGGCGGACAACCTTACTGGAGGAACCAGGCTATCCGCTCGAATTTCTCCTCCTTTGAATCCGTATGGAGCACGATCTTGTCGGCGCGGTTTGCCCCCAATTTCAGCTCTTCGGCTCTGACAAATGTGGGCATCTCCCAGATGGAAAACCGTTTTAGCTCCTTTGCCACTCTCTTCTGCGTTTTCAAAAGCGCCACGCCCGCGGCGTCCACCGCCACAATATCAGTTCCGGCCATCATCACGCCGGTGTAGGGATTCGGGACAAAGGAGGGGAGCGGCTGAATCCTGTTGTTGGAGTCAGGCCCGCCCCTGATGATAAGCTCCCGTCCGTCGAGGATCACGAGCTTCGGGAGGGGAATAACGGTAAGGAGCTCCGGAACCCGGTTCTGGAGACTCACCCTGTCGAAGGGGGCGATTTTTTTAAGCCTGTAGCAGTTCTTGTGGGGAATGTTGTGAAAAAGACAACGGCTCTCGTTGTCGAGGAAACCGACGTAGCTCTTCATTCCCAGGGTGAATCTCCCCAGGAAGTGGGTCTTGACCGTCCCCAGCACGATGATGTGGTCGACCTTTGCGGGAAGCCCCTTTCCCTTAAGAAACGGGTCCTCCTCAAAGAGCATCTTGGGCGCCCTGATCATGTGTCTTGTGCGCTGGAGCTCCCACTTGTCCTTGATGTCTTTGGGGAAGTAGCGGTCCCTGTAGATACAGTCGTCAAAGTCGATGAGCCTGACCTTCGTGCCGGTATCCTTTTCCACTTTTTTTGCATAAGCGGCTATAAGCTCTTCAAATCCCGTATTCTTGAATATCTTTTTAGTCTTCCTGAAGAACGCCGACTTGTCCCCTACGTAGATTGCCGACGGCGATCTCTTTATCAAAAGCTCGATCAGCGCACTTAGAGTGTCGGGGCTTGTCGTGGCAGGATACTTTCTGTCGGAGTTCAGGGATACCTTGACAAGGACCGAGTCCCCTTTATTTACGAAGTCTATCCCGCCGGCGATATCGATCAGCTTTGCAAATTTCTCTTTAAAAAAGTCCGCGTTGTCCTTTTTCTCCTTTGGTATCTTGACCACGGCTATATCGATTTCCCTCATGACGCAAAACTCCCCCGTTTATACAATTATTTTGATTACTTATCTATATAACAGATTTGGGGCGGTGTCAAAGGAATTCTACAGCCCAAGGGATTGTAGATTTACGTTTTCATGCGGATCCCTTCCAGATACTGTTGGAATCGCTCCATCAAGGCACATCCTCAGGCTTTATCTCCCTTCCCTCGGCGTGGGAGAGCTCGGCGGCGAGCGTGAACTGGGTCACCTTGACCCCCACCTCCCCGGAGAGGATCGGATCCCCGCCGTCCTTCAGGCATTTGAAAAAGTGCCTGCCGCTGTCGACGAAGGCCTGGCCCCAGTCGTATATTATGCTGTGAAAGGCCCGGGTCTCGCCGTCCCTATAGAGGACTAGCGGGGGCTCGCACAGCATATCACCGGTGCAGCCATTTATAAATATAATCCCCTCGCTGCCCACAAGCTCAACCCTGTCGTCCGTGCCGTAGTAAGCAGACCTTATATGCATGTCGTATGCATGGGTCAGGTCGTACTGGCCGTAGCGGGCGCGCTCGCCTTCCTTGTATTTCCACATTATGAAAGAGGGTGAGTCTACGATGTTGTTTGTGTAGTCTATCCACGCGTAGACCTTCTCCACCTCGCCGCCGATGTCGTAGGCCTGGGAGAACTTGTGGTACCCGTCGTCGAATACATGAAGCCCGCCGCCCCCCTTTACCTTGTCCAACCGCCAGAGCCAGGCCTCCCCCGGGATATCCCAGCCGCCCCTGCCGGTCGTCATGCTCATCCTGACGGTGATCAGCTTTCCGATCGCTCCCGACTCCACCAGCTCCCTGGCCTTCACGTAAGGAGGATAGAAAACGAAGTTCTCAAACACCTTTAAGACGACCCCCTCTTCTTTTGCGGCCTCAACCATCTTCTTCGCATCGGCCACGCTTGTGGCCATAGGCTTCTGGACGCTGATATTCTTTTTGGCCTGGGCCGCCGCCACCGTCATCGGCATGTGAAGACCGTGGGGAACCAAAAGCTCGACCGCGTCGATCTCGTCGTCCTTCAACAGCTTTTCGTAGTCCGTGTAGACCTTCTTCGCTCCCCACTCTTCCCCTCTCCTTTTTGCGACATCCTCATTGACGTCGCAGACGGCGAAGATCTCAGCGTCGTCGCTCCCTTCGTAGGCGCGGGCGTGCAGGTCGCTGATCCTCCCGCACCCCACAATCGCAAACCTCAACTTGTCTTTCTCTCCTGCCATGGTTTTTTACCCTAAAAAAAGCTTATAAAATACCTGAAGCGTAATCATACAAATCATCTCTAATATAAGTCAAGTCTTTATTGTCGTTATGGAGACTAATTGAAACTTTCCAATAAAAACCGTTTTTGTATCATTTCGCCCGATATATTTATTAGAAAAGTTTATTTTAATTTTACTTGAAATTAGCCAGTAAATGTATTAACATTTTTCTCTTGGTTTAGTTTTGGGAGAGAAGGGGGTAAAAAGGCCGTGTCAAAGGGATCGAAGCTGAAGGACAAGGCGAAAAGGGGAAAGAAGGTATCCGGGCACCTGACGATCGCCGAGAGCGCCGACCGCCAGGAGATCCGCCTGAACTATTTCGCGGTCTGGGGGACAAAGGAAGGCCCCACGCTTCTTATAAACGCCGCCGTACACGGAAACGAGGTGGTGGGCGTAGAGGTGTTGAGGGAGATGGTGGACTACATCGACCCGAAGAAGCTGAGCGGAAACGTCCTTGCCGTTCCCATAGTCAACCCAATGGCTTTTAACTCCGGGCTTCGTTGGGATCCGTACGACAACGTAGATATGAACAGGGTATTCCCAGGGAATCCGGACGGAACGATGACCGAGAGGATCGCCCACAGCTTCTTTGACATCTTCGTAAAGGAGGCAAATTACATCATCGATCTCCACTCCGCCGAGTTCCCTGACGAGCTTATCCCCCACATAAGGGTGAGGGTGGAAAATCCATCCAGGGAGTATCTTGATCTTGTTGTTTCCACGGGGATCAACGCGGTCTGGAACGGCCCCACGCTGAAGGGGATGCTCCAGACGGAGGCGTTCAGGATCGGCGTGCCCTGCACGACGATCGAGATCGGGGCCGCCGGGAAGATCACCCGAAACAACGTGGACGTTGGAACAACGGCCGTAAAGAACGTCATGTACGTCCTCGGGATGCTTGAAGGGACGGCGGAGATACCGTCTCATCAGATCGTGCTGGCATCCAACAGGCCCTGGGTGAGAAGCCCCATCGGTGGGATATTCAAGCCGGCCATAAACCTCGGCCAATTTGTCAAGAGAGGGGAAAACATCGGGGACATTATCGATCCCACGAGCTTTGAGAACCACGACCTCACGTCGCCCTTGTCGGGGGTCGTCACTGGACTGACGAATCAGCCGATAGTTCGATCCGGCACGAGGGTCACCATGGTCATCGATTTTGACAGAGACGATATGAAAAAACACCTCGTGGAATCACCTGCGCTCCCGAACTCAAAATCGAAGGAGAACGAGTATCTCATCGCCCTGATGAAAGAGCTTAATTAAAAGGATGACGACATGTCTAAAAAGAGCCTGTCAATTCCGGAAAGGGATATCCCCATTTCAATGGAGGCCGACGTGGTCGTTGCCGGCGGCGGACCCTCCGGCTTCGCTGCGGCGTTGGCTGCGGCGCGTCGGGGCCTTTCCGTTATACTGATTGAAAGATACGGCTTTCTGGGCGGGATGGCGACGGCGGGGGCCGTGGGAACAATCTGCGGCATGTACCTCCATCACCCGGACAAGATCGAGTTCATCATAGAGGGGACGGCAAAGGAGATAGCGGAGAAGCTGACCGCCATGGGGGGCGCCTTCGGCCCCTTTATAAGGGAGAGCTTTACCGCCCTGATATACAATCCCTGGCACATGAAGCGCCTCTGTGACAAACTTATAGGGGACGAGCCGAAAATCAAACTGATGCTTCACTCATACGCGGCGGACGTGATTGTGAGCGGTGACGAGATAAAAGGGCTTGTGGTGGCAAGCCCCGAAGGGCTCTTCGGGGTACGCGGAAAGATTTACATCGACGCAACGGGGGACGCCGTTTTGGCCCTGGCCTCCGGCGTAGAGATAAAGAAGGGGGACGACAAGGGAGGCGGGGCGGTCATGACGCCCACCATGATGTTTTTCGCCCAGGGGATGGATCTGGTTCGCTACCAGCAGGAGGGGATGGCCGTTTTGAACGACAGGATCAGGGACGCGGTTTCGACCGGGAAATACTCCCTGACCGTAAGCCAAGGCCTTATAATCCCAACCTTCAGGCCCGGAGAGGCGATTGTGAAGATCTCGGCCCTTACCAAAGACGGCAGGGCGCTTGACGGGAGCCTGGTGTCCGACCTGACCTACGGGGAGCTCAAGGGTAGGGCCGATGCGGAGGTCGCGGTGGAGTTTCTCAAAAAGGAGGTTCCCGGGTTCGAGAACGCCTTTCTCGCGGACACCGCCGTTCAGCTGGGCATAAGGGAGACGAGGAGGATCGTCGGGGAGTATATATTGACCGAGGACGATGTGCTTTCCGGCAGGAAGTTCGACGACTCGATATGCTTCAGCTCCTGGCCGCTGGAGAAGTGGGAGGAGGGGATGACGGAGCCGGAGCTTGTTTTCCTTGACGAGGGATTGTATTACGGCGTACCGTACCGCTCCCTTGTCCCAAAGAGGATCGTAAACCTCTTGGTCACAGGCAGGGCAATCTCGATGGATCACGGGGCGCTGGCATCGGCGAGAGTAATGGGGGTGTGCATGGCGTGCGGCCAGGCAGCGGGGGCGGCGACCCGGATAATACTGAGATCGGGCGCAAGGACACGGGATATCGACGTCGAGGAGTTGATAACGGATTTGAAGAGGGACGGGGCAAGGCTCGATTAGCCCGATTGACCAATAGACTTTATTTTATCTTCTTTAACTGCAAAGAAAACCGACGGGTGGGAGGAGAAAAAATCTCCGATACCCTAAGGGATGGGGGTCGGCCCCCTTATTGATTTAGCTATGATTTTATTTAACAGGTCTCATCGACTTCTATTACTGAAGAGCGGCGCCATACTGATCTCCATGCTGCTTCTTCTTCCGGGATGTGAAACCCTGATGACGCTCGTACCGCAGCAAAAGGGCGTTTATCATACCGTTTCTCCCGGAGAAGATCTGTGGAGAATAAGCAGTGTTTACAAGGTCGATCCAAAGACAATTGCCGAATACAACCAGATCTATAATCCCGACGACATAGAGAGCGGGGATAAGATCTTTATCCCGGGGGCGAGAAAGGTCCTGGAGATTCCGCCCCCGACGCCGGATGAGCTTGCCGCAAAGGTAAAGAGGGGCCTCTTCATATGGCCCGTCAACGGCATGGTGTTCTCCCTCTTCGGCCCCCGGTGGGGCAGGTTTCACTGGGGAATAGACATCTCCGCCCCCAGCGGGACGTCGATCGTTGCGGCGGGACCCGGAGACGTTGTCTTTGTAGGGAGGAGGGGAGGCTACGGGATCACCGTCGAGATAAGACACGACGAGCATTATACTACGGTTTACGCCCACATGAGAAAGACCATGGTTGAGGAGGGAAAAAGGGTAAAGGTCGGGGAGGTGATAGGCGAGGTGGGATGTACGGGAAGGTGCACGGGCCCCCACTGCCACTTCGAGGTACTATACGACGGTACCCAGAGGAATCCCCTCTTCTTTCTCCCGTGAGAATTCGGTACAATCACTTATATTAGAAACATCACCAACATACTATTGGAACTTGGGACTCTATCGAACAACCCACAGCCTGCCGGACGCTTTTATCCTAACATGTTTTTTTGATCCTGAATTTTAAGCGCTCTTATAATGCAGAAGAGTTTTTGTGGGATGAAGAGCGCATTTTTGTCAATCCTATAATGCTCTCCATTAACCTATTAGAGTAAATCTTATTCTCTTATCGCCTCATTGCCACTTAGTATTAACGTTGATTTCTCGGCCTGGCCCCCAATAAAGGTAGAGACTAAAAAACAGTGCATCATCAATCTCAATTCCAAGCTGCGATCTAACAGCAAGATTTTGCGATAATTCAAGAGCTCAAAAGCAAAGGGGAAAAGATGTCATGTCACACAAAGGCGTGAATGACGAAATTCGAGGTAGTAAGGTACGAAAAGAACCGATTTGAAAGTAGAAATTTAATCCCTCTTAATTGATATGGGGTATTCCACCAATATCGTATGCGGGTGAATCCAGCTTCTTTAAGAAGGAGCTTCCACGTTCTCGGATGCTGGTGAATTTCCCAGTTTATATCCGACATAAAGGGATTTTTAATGCCGAGCTTGCCGAGTTTGGAATAGATATTAGTACGAGAGCAATCGGCAATCACAAAAACGCCCCTCGAATTGAGCATAGTATACGCCTTTTTCATCATCCCGAGATAATGCCCCCAAGACTCACTGTCATAGTGGAGCTTTCTGCACCTATCATCGTCCAGGTGGTTTATAGAATTGTAGGAAATGAGGATGTCAAACTCGTGAGGTTTTGAATTGAATTCCTGAAAGGTGCCGTTTATTGCAACGCAGTTTGAAAGCTCCAGCTCCTCGATGCTACGTTTAAAGATCAAAAAGCTGTTATCTGCAGATCCCGACAACATCGGCTCCAACCCGACTATCTTGTCGGCGCCCATCAGCGCCAGATACGTCGTAAGGTGACCGATCCCGCACCCTACATCAAGTATGGACATCCCGACGGGACTGATATCCTTCAGAGCTTCATCTATCCTGTATTTGAAGTGGTCATAGCCTTTTAACGAGTAAGGTCGATAAACACTACTTCTTAATAATTCATATTTCTCTCTTATATCATTATCTTTTGCCAACTGTCATCTCCTGTTATCTGTCAGGGGAAAAATCCGGCCCTTACATGGGAATTTCGTTATGAGCGATCCATTATAAACGGAGGGGCAGTTTACCTTGATCTTACACGACGCCCCCTATCTTCTCATTATCAGGTTCATACAATATCAAAAAGGACGATGTTGTCAAGTCTTTGTGTAGATTCCCATATTTTTTAACCGCACAATATATATTATGGGAGACCCCCACCTGCACCCCAAGTATAAAATTTACAAAGTGCTTGATTAAGTAAAAAAGACGATGTATAATTTGTTTCCTTTAATGTGAGTAAAAAAGGGATTATGTTTAACGATAAAACAGTATTAATCACCGGCGGCACCGGCTCATTCGGCAAAAAGTTCGTCAAAACCGTAATTGAAAGATACAAACCCAAAAAGCTCATCATCTTCTCAAGAGACGAGCTCAAGCAATTCGATATGAGCCACGAGCTTGACAACGGTAAATATAAGTTTCTACGCTTTTTTATAGGGGACGTCAGGGATCAGGAGCGGTTGTACGAGGCATTTCACGGAGTGGACTATGTTGTTCATGCCGCCGCACTAAAGCAGATTCCCACCGCCGAATACAATCCTTTTGAGGCGGTGAAGACAAACGTCCTCGGCGGGCAGAATGTCATACGGGCGGCCATAAATCAAAAGGTCAAGAAGGTTATCGCCCTCTCCACCGATAAGGCTGCCAATCCCATAAATCTGTATGGCGCCACTAAATTATGCTCCGATAAACTCTTTGTCGCGGGAAACGCTATGAGCGGAGATTCGGGGACCATCTTCTCCGTCGTACGGTATGGAAACGTAGTGGGAAGTCGCGGCTCGGTAATCCCATATTTCTTGGAGAGAAAGAAGACCGGCGTTTTACCTGTGACCGATGAGAAGATGACCCGCTTTTCAATTACTCTGCAGGAGAGCGTGGACTTCGTCCTCAATTGCCTTGATATAATGTACGGCGGTGAATTATTCGTTCCCAAGATCCCCAGCTATAGAATCATCGATATTGTAAAGGCCATCGCCCCCGATGCAAGGACCTCGATAGTCGGGATCAGGCCAGGAGAAAAGTTGCACGAGCTCATGATTACAAAGGACGACGCCCGAAACACCATGGAGTATGACGATTTCTTTATAATTCAACCAAATTTCGATTGGTGGACCAATAAAGAGGCATTAAAAAAGGCCGGTGGAAAACGCTGTCCGGAAGGTTTTTACTATTCCAGCGGAAAGAACACGGAATGGCTTTCAATCGAGGATATCAAGGAACTTGTAAAAGAATACTGCCTGGAGCACGGTATTGAATAAGTATATCCCTTATGGAAGGCAATCTATCGACGAGGACGATATCCAATCCGTCGAGGAGGTGCTCCGCTCCGATTGGCTGACGACCGGCCCGATGATCGGGACCTTCGAGAACGAATTTGCAAAAAAAGTCGGGGCAAGACACGCCGTGGCCTTCTCCAGCGGAACAGCGGCCCTCCACGCCACCATGTACGCAATAGGGATCGAGGCCGGCGACGAGGTGATCGTGCCCCCGATGACCTTTCTTGCAACAGCCAACACGGTTGTATATCAAAAGGGAATGCCCGTCTTCGCCGACGTCGAGAAGGATACCCTCCTTATCGATCCCGCTCAAATCGAAGAAAAGATAACTCCAAAGACCAGGGCCGTTGTCTGCGTCGATTATGCCGGGCAGCCCTGTAACTATGACGCCGTTCAAGAGATAACGAATCGTCACGGGCTTGTACTCGTCGGGGATTCCTGCCACGCCCTCGGGGCCTCATATAAGGACCGCAGCGTGGGGAGCATCGCGGACCTGACCGCGTTCAGCTTTCATCCCGTAAAACATATCACAACCGGCGAGGGGGGCATGGTAACGACGGACAATCTTGAATTCGCCGAGAGGATGAGGATATTCAGAAACCACGGGATCGACACGGACCAGAAAGAGCGCTCCGAGAAGGGCACCTGGATATACGAGATGGTCGGCCTGGGATACAACTACAGGATAACGGATTTTCAGTGCGCCCTTGGACTAAGCCAGCTGAAAAAATTGGACGGCTGGGTAAAAAAGAGACGGGAGATCGCCAAAAGATACGACGAGGCCTTTAGTGAGCAGTCCAATTTCAAACCGCTAGCCGTAAGACCCGATGTCTCCCACTCATATCACCTGTACGTAATCCTTTTGAACCTCGATCTACTGAAAAAAGGAAGAGAGGAGATATTTACCGGGCTCAGATCCAGGGGGATCGGCGTCAACGTACACTACATTCCCGTTCACCTTCAGCCCTATTACAGGGATAATCTCGGAACCGGGAAGGGACTCTGCCCCGTTAGTGAAGACGCCTACGAGCGGATCATCTCGCTTCCCATCTTCCCCTCCATGAGCGACGGGGACGTGGAGAGGGTGATCTCCGAGGTAATAGAGGGCGCGGCTTGATTGTAAATTTTAGAAATATCTTCGATGGATCTATCGGGTCAAACGCTTGTTATCCGCGCTGACGGCAACACCAGAATCGGCTCGGGACACGTCATGCGCTGCCTCGCCCTGGCCCAGGGATGGCAGGACAGGGGCGGGAGGGTCGTCCTCCTCCTGGGGGAAGAGACGGCGAGCGTAAGAGAAAGGTGGAGAGGGGAGGGAATGGAGGTGGAGGTTATCTCTGCCGACCCGGGGGGAGACAAAGACGCGGTCAAAACGGCCGATTTCGCGAGGGCAAGCGGGGCCGACTGGATCGTGGTTGACGGATATCGATTCGACGCTCGTTATCAGAGGATAATAAAGGAGACGGGACAAAGGCTCCTTTTTTTGGATGACTACGGTCACGCCGATCACTATTATGCCGACATCGTATTGAATCAGAATATCCAGGCCCATGAGGAATTATATAAGAAAAGGGAGCCGTACACGGTGCTCCTCCTCGGCACGGATTATGTTCTCCTGAGGAGGGAGTTTCTTAAACGGCGGGGATATGGGCGGGAGATCCCGGAGGTTGCGAAAAAGATATTGATCACCATGGGGGGAAGCGATCCCGACAACTGTACGATGAAGGTACTGGAAGCCCTGTCGCTGCTGAAATTGAGGGACATTGAAGCTATGGTCGTGATTGGGGGAGAGAATCCCCACTATGAGGACTTAAAGTCAAGAGTCACCGGCGCCCCTTTCTCTATAAGGCTTGAGAGGAATGTAACCAACATGCCGGAACTTATGGCATGGGCGGACTTGGCGATATCGGCCGGCGGAAGCACGGTCTGGGAGCTGGCGTTCATGGGACTCCCGGCCATTATCGTTGTGCTTGTCGATAATCAGAGAGGGGCGGCACTTGGAGTTTCCGAAAAGGGCGCGGGAATAAGCTTGGGATTTTGCAGTCGGGTTGTTCCTCAAGAAATCGCGGAATCAGTATATAGTTTATTAAATAGCTACGAGGATCGTTTGTCTATGAAAAAAAACGGCAACAAGCTTGTCGATGGAGATGGAGTAAAAAGGGTAATATCCGCTCTTGTATCAAAAAAAGCTCCTATATAATTTGTATAATTATATCACTATGTATAAGAACAGAAAGTACACGGTAAGTCTTGATTGGAGAAAAAAGTGAGTTCCAATTTTGAGAAGGGCAAATACAGCGTTATTAAAGATCCTGAATACGGGTATATGAGAATAGACCCTGTCCCCACAAAGGAATATCTGGCCGACTATTATAAAAGCAGCTATTACGATCTCATAAAGAAAGGAGAGGGTGCTGAATCGATAAAACGCCTGCATGAACGCAGCGATGAGACAAAAAGCGAGGTCGAATGGCTTCAAAAAACCTTTTACAGCGATATCGATCATATACTGAGAGACCTTTTGCCGGGAGAAGACTCCAGGAGGATTTTGGAGGTGGGATGCGGTACGGGGGACCTGTTGAGCTTCATGGTCGATAAGGGTTGGGATGCAATGGGGATTGAGCCGTCCGCGGAGGCGACCGAACATTACGGGACACAAGGGAAGCTGGTCATATATAATTGCTTTTTCGATGAATTTGTAAAAGAACATGGAAACTTTAAAGGGATTTTTGACGCAATACTCCTTATGAACGTTCTCGAACATGTTCCCCATCCCGATGAATTTTTAAACATGGTAAAGTCCTTACTGAAACCGAAAAAAGGTATCGTTTGTATCAAGGTCCCCAATGATTTCTCCCTTATTCAAGAGCTGGCGACGAAAGTCATCCATGAAGATCGCTGGTGGGTCGCCATTCCGGATCATGTCAACTATTTTAATATCGACACCCTTAATTCATTCCTGCAGAAATTGGGATTTGTCGTTCTCGAAAGACTGGCGGACTTTCCGATGGAACTATTTCTCCTGTTGGGTTATAATTACGTCAAGGATAGAAGTTTAGGGAAAATGTGCCATAAAAAGAGGAAAGATTTCGAGATGTCGCTTCCGGGTGATCTTCGAAGGTCTTTCTACAGGAAAATAGTTAGCTCGGAACTGGGCCGTAATATTACCTTTTTTGCACAGATTTCGGAATGAAGCGGGAATAAGGACTTGGCAGTAAAAGGGACTTATCGGTGACGTCAACTTTCGTGATTACAGGTGCGTCCGGGTTTTTGGGCCGGAATATCGTTAAGGCTCTATCGGAGTCGTCTCCGGATTCAAGAATTATTCCCGTATATTCACCCCGTCAGGGCGGAATTGACTTGACCTTGCCCGGTGCAAAGGAGGCATTAGAGAAGAAGATTCATATTGCCGAGCCAAAAGAAGCCGTACTCATTCACGCCGCGGCCGTTGTGGAATGGGACTCGGCTGACGGCTTAATCGATAACACTTTAATGGCAATTAATGTTGCCTCATGGGCAAAGGATACGGGCATTGGTTTCTCAATATTCGTCAGTACAGTAAGCGTATATGATGATATCCCCTATGCCGATATCGCCACGCCGTGCAACCCGACGACTTTTTACGGCATCGGCAAATTGACGGCGGAGCATATATTGAGGAACATGATATCGTGGGAGCGAAGGGCTATCGTGAGATTATCAGGTATCTGGGGATGGCAAAAAAGCCCCACATTGTTCTGGAACAGGCTTTTACTGGCGGCCGTTCGTGAGGTACCGCCCGAATCGAAGCCTATCGTAAAGCGCTTCAAAAGCAGGAGAAACTATATATCTGCACGGGAGGCCGCAAACTGTATTTTGTATCTCGGGGAAAACCGTATTCCGGGGCTTTTCCTGGGGGCCGGAAGAGACGTTATAGATACACGTTTTTTCGTTGAGGCGGTACAACATTTGCCCGGGTCCAAACTGTCGGTGATATGGCAGGATGACGGCGGCTCGGACGAAGTTATTTATAAACAGAGCCCGGAGTTTGTTCCCCTTTTAAAACCCTTTTCGGAAGAGCTGATGACGATCTGGGAAAACAGGCCGGAATGGGTAGTGAATATTCAATGAGAATCGGCATTATATCGGACATTCATGGAAACAGCTTTGCATTTAAAAAGGTGATGGCGCTGCTGTTCAATGAAGCGGACAATATTTTCTTTCTGGGCGATTTATGCGGATATTATCCGTTCGTTGAAGATTGCATTTCCATTTGGGAAAGGAATCGCATAACAAGTATTTGTGGAAATCATGACATCATATTATTGGAATGTATAGAGAACGGGATCGGTCCGGGCTATGAATACGAAAAAAAGTACGGTACGGGTCTTACAAGAGCCTTAAGAGATTTATCTCCATCGTCAATATCACTATTAAAATCGTTTCCATTATCATTGAAAAAGGAAGTAAACGGGATCTCATTCAATTTGTATCACGGCACACCCTGGGACCCTCTCAATGGCCGAATATACCCGGACTATAAGGACTGGGAACGTTTTCAGGAAGTGGCCGGAGACGTGATACTGCTGGGGCATACACATTATCCTTTTTTCAAGCGATACAAAGATAAGCTCATTATCAATCCGGGCTCGGTTGGACAACCGAGAGATGGTATAAGCGCTGCAAGTTATGCGATATTTGATATTGATTCTGGAGAGGTTAAGCACAGACGTGTTCATTATGACCCAGAAATCATTATTGACGACGCCATGAAGCACGATGAGAATGTCCCGTATTTAGTCGAGGTTTTAAAAAGAAATGGCTGAGGCAATTCATGTTCTAATTACAGGAGTAGGTGGAGACTTCGGGCAGGCTCTCGTAAAGGCGTTACGGTTGAGTAAAAAGCCGATCAAGATATATGGATGCGATTGCGATGTCAAGGGCGTGGGGAGCGTTTTCGTAGACAGCTTTCACGTAGTTCCCACTGCTCATAATCCATCATATATTGATACCCTGCAAAACCTATGCGATACATACAAAATTGATGCTGTGATTCCAGGCACGGAGATCGAGATGTACACCCTCAGCGAAATAGGAGATCCTCCCATGCTGAATGGCCGTATACCTGTTATATGCCAGGAGTCTGAATGGTTAAACAAATATGGAGATAAGCTCACATGTATGCAAGCCTTAAAGGGCAGGATCGAATTGGCACCGTTTGCAGACGTTTCCAATTCTCAATCATTGGATGAACTAATAAAGGAGACCGACTTTCCGATCGTTATCAAACTGCGTCGTTCAAGCGGATCACGTTTTCTCAAAATAGTAAACGATGATAAAGAGCTTGTTTTAGCAAAGAAAGAAGCAGATTCGAAGATTGCACAGGCATTTATTGACGACTCCGAAGGCGAGTTTTCTGTAGGCGTCTTCGTTTGTGACGGTTTTACCACAGCCATAGCCTATGAACGTGATCTGGGGCCTTCAGGTGCTTCATGGTTCGCCGAAACATCATCGGATAAGTCCGTAATCGACTATGCCTTGAGAATAGCATCTTTGACTGGCTTAAAAGGAAGCGCCAATATACAGGTGCGAAAGAGCTCGAAGGGAGTCCGGCTTCTTGAAATCAATCCCCGCTTTTCAAGCCTTGTAGCTGCAAGGGCCGCCTGCGGATTTATCGATCTGGAGTGGTCCCTGGAGCTGGCCTTGGGCATAGAACCAAAAAAACCCGATCTCCCCTATAAAAAGATCAAGTTTTGCCGCTTTTTACACGAATTGATTGATTTCGGGGATGGATTTACCCCTATCGAAGAATGGTCTCCTCGCTGATTTCGTTCAAAAACCATTGAAGAGGCAAATTTAGTATGATAAAAGCGATTGAAATCAACGACAGATCGATCGGTCTCGACTTGCCCGTTTATATCATCGCAGAGATGTCCGCAAATCACAATCAGGATTTTGATCAGGCCGTCAAAATAGTAAAAGCAGCGAAGGAGGCCGGAGCGGACGCGGTCAAGCTGCAGACGTATACGGCGGATACACTGACAATCAGTAGCGATAAGGATTATTTTAAAATCAAAGGGACCATTTGGGAGGATCGCAATCTCTTCGACCTGTACGGTGAAGCACACATGCCATGGGAATGGCAGCCCAGGCTGAAAAAAATTGCCGATGATCTGGGGATAACCCTCTTTTCTACTCCCTTTGATGATTCAGCTGTTGAATTCCTCGAAGAGATGGATGTCCCGGCATATAAGGTGGCCTCCTTTGAAGTCGTCGATATACCGCTGCTAAAAAGAATAGGTAAAACAGGGAAACCGGTAATAATGTCAACGGGCATGGCGACGCTGTCGGAGATAGACGAGGCCGTGAAAACGATAAGGGAGGCGGGCTGCTTGGAGCTGGCGCTTCTTCACTGCGTGAGCGCGTATCCCGCCCCGCCGGAAGAGATGAACCTGAGGACGATCCCCCACATGAGAGAGGCCTTCGGGGTCCCGGTGGGGCTTTCCGACCACACCCTGGGAATATCCGTTCCCATTGCGGCGGTTGCGTTGGGGGCATGTATCATAGAAAAACATTTCACGCTTTCGAGGGATCTTCAAGGGCCGGACAGCACCTTCTCCCTGGAGCCCCATGAGCTCAGATCGACAGTAGAAGGAATAAGGACAATAGAAAATGCGATCGGCTCGGTTGATTACAATTTAACCGATAAGGAAAAGGAAAACCAAGTCTTCAGGCGCTCGTTATTCGTAGTCAAAGATATAAAGGCCGGAGAATTCTTCACCTCCGAGAATGTACGCTCGATCCGTCCCGGCCACGGACTACATACCAGATATCTCGAGGTGATAACAGGCCGCCGGGCGGCGAGGGATATCGAAAAGGGCACCCCCCTAACCTGGGAGCTTATAGGATGAGACGAAACATGAATGATAAAATGATTCTAAAAAAAGCAAGAAATGCAAAAATGCTTGAGGAACGCTTGGCAAAAAATATTAACTTCCAAAAAATCGATCTGGTTGAATGGATTTTTGACAAGACAGAAATCATGGAGGGCTCTAATATACTTGAATTCTGCTGCGGTGTCGGAACTCAAACACTTCATTTAGCCAATCTGGCCGGTGTAAACGGCCATATATTCGCCCTTGATGTCTCCCGGGAAGCACTGGAAAAACTATCGGGAAAAATAGAGCCCGGGCTGCGTAAAAGTGTAACGATCATCGAATCGGAAATGGATGTATTTCATATTGCTTTGAAGAATGAACATATTTCTCCGCCCTATTTTGATTTGATATTTTGTTCATATGGTTTGTATTACAGTAATAATTTAAAAGAATTATTAAAAGAAGCGAAGTCCTGGTTAAAGCCGACGGGAAAATTCGTTGTTATAGGCCCATTCGGTCCAAATAACAACCAGGTTTATGATTTTTTAGAAAAAGGTGAAGTAATAATACCGGACAGTGTGAAATATGTAAGCTCGGAATTTATGCACAGTAAGGCCATACCATGGTTTTCAAAGCATTTTGAAACCGTAAATATAAGCACGGTCGTTAATGAAGTCCGTTGGGAAGCACCCGGCGAATTTATTACATACTGGAAGAACTCCACCTTTTACGATCCCAAAAAGAAGCGAATAATAGAAGAACTATTGGACGAGCATTTCAAGAATTTTCCAAGTTTTATCAATGAAAAGTGGGTTATAATGATCGAAGCAAAAAATATGCGATCATAGTATAAATCCCCATGTTTCAGTATTTGATTGGTTGGGTCAGTAAAAGTGCTGCAAATATAGAACAATAGATTGACGAGTCATTATTTTGCCTCTAAGATAATTATATGAGAATCCTTGACGCCGAGGGATATCCCCGTGCATTCATCAACCACAAGGGTTTTCGATACGAGTTTTCCCGGGCAAATCTTTACGATGGTCGAATCGTCGCCGATGTCACTATAACTCCAATTGAGGAATAAAATGAATATCCTCGTCTTGGCCGCCCACCCGGATGACGAAGTCTTGGGTTGCGGCGCCACAATCGCAAAGCTCGCCGATGAGAAACATGATGTATTCATTGCAATCCTCGGCGAGGGCATCACGTCGAGATATCAGGATCGAGAGAAGGTCGATAAGAGTCTCCTCCGCGGAATTCAGGACTGCAGCCGAAACGCGGCCGGTATTCTCAACGCAAAGGATGTCTTTTTCTACGACCTGCCGGACAATCGATTCGATACGGTCCCTCTCCTGGAGGTCATAAAGATCATCGAAGATTTAGCGGGAAAAGTAGAGCCCGATATCGTCTTCACACACCACGGCGGTGATCTCAATATAGACCACGTTATCGTTCATCGCGCCACACTAACGGCGCTGAGGCCTGTCTCAAAAAAAGTCATTTCTCGCATCTGCTCCTACGAGGTGCCCTCTTCCACGGAATGGGCCTTTAATCAATTCGAGCCGTATTTTCGCCCAAATATGTTCGTGGATGTATCCAACACGCTTGAGAGAAAGATAGAGGCCATTAAAGCTTATGACACGGAAATCCGTCAATTCCCGCACCCCCGCTCACCGGAAGCCCTGAGGTCAATCGCAAATCGGTGGGGCAGCACGGCGGGATTGGAAGCGGCGGAGGCCTTCGAAATAATCAGATTAGTCTGTTGATACGATCTCAATAATGACATCTTATCTTTTAAAACTTTAGAGACTAGATATATTACATAAGAAGCGGTATAACCATGCGTATGTCACTTTCGACAGAGGAGCTGACCGAATATCTTGCAAGGCAGCTGAACAATTTCTTCCCCGACAGGAATGAAGTGAAGCCGATGGAGCTCTCCTCGCCTATAAAGAGTACACTCGAGCGCATAGAATACTGTTTTTCGAATATCCACTCAAAGTACTTTTTCGACGGCAAGGACACCATTTTTAATCACCTCTGCTCGGATCAGTATTCAATGTTTCTATACATGTTGAGCAGTTCTCTATATAAACAGAAGGAGACGCCCCATCTTTCGGAAAAGGTGTATTGTCTCAACAAGGCGCTGCACGCCATAGATGTCTATTATGAAGTCGAGCTCCCCGATATCTTCATGTTTACTCACTGTGTCGGAACGGTAATAGGTCGTGCAAAATACGCCGATTATCTCATTATCGCTCAAAACTGCACAATAGGAAACAATCACGGCATTTATCCCGCTTTCGAGGGAAGAGTCTTTTTATTTCCCAGGTCTTCCGTGATAGGGGAATCAACGATTGGTGGAAACACACTTGTTTCGGCAGATACTTATATATGCGATCAAGACGTTGAGGGCGATTGTATTGTTTCCGGGAGATCTCCAAACTTGGAGATCAGGCCGTCGGAAGAAAGTGCATATAGAACCTTTTTCAAATATTTTAACTTGTAACATCTATGCTTTCCCCCACTTGAACCGAACAGGTATTTCTGAAATTAATATTGAAGATACCACCGATATGGTCAAATGAGTTTGTTGAACAGCGGGATGGTTTTCCTGAATAGAGAGAGCTAAATTAAATTGGCCGCCTTGATTTTTAACTTGAATTTTGTACTAATAACAAATATAATTTGAAGGAGGCCGGGGGTCTCATTTTATATATGTAACACCGTTATTTTCGCAGTGGCCTGTTTTGGTAAAAAAGGGCGCTTCCTATTATGGAAGGGATAGTGTAAACGGCTTTTTGTGAATTTGTAAGGTTTTTTAGAGAACCTGTGTAGATAGAGGTCCATTTTCAGTGAAAGATAATTCTATATAGTAAACATGAAAAAGATTAAATTAAATGACCTTCCCAAGTGGACCCAATGGCCGGATAGACTACTGGGCTTATCCGAGTGGAAGGCCGCAAAACGCACTATAGATAAGGTAAAGAAAGAATACGACGATGGAAAGTATTCAGAGATTCTTGAATATTATATGAGTAAAGACCATCCGCTGAGCCCCGAAGAAGTCAGAATACATGAATATTCCTATTACAACCTGTATCCGGATACCAAAATCTGTATTTCAAGGGGCGAGAACCTGTTTGAAACCGATTTAAACAGTGCCCGCAAGCTGTTATATAATTTTCTTCGCGATGTTTTAAGTAAGTGCACCAAAAGAGTTGATCACATATTTGAATTGGGTTGTGGGCATGGGTACAATTTATGGCGATTGCATAAAATCGCTCCTAATATAAAATACACCGGAGGGGAGTTTTCCGAAAACGCCGTCAGCCTGGCGAATCATCTTTATAAAAGTGACCCTAATTTAAATGTAGTGAGGTTTAACTTCTACGATCAAGTCTATGAAATCCTCGAGGCATTGGAAAAGCCCGCCGTTATTTTTACATTTCATGCCGTGGAGCAGCTTCCATCTGCAAAACACTTTTTAACTGTGCTCTCGAAATACAGAGATAGGATTGATCGTGTATATCACTTCGAGCCTGTTTACGAGTTCTACGATGAAACGCTTTTCGGCATGATGCGTCGTCGCTATACCCAAATCAATGATTACAACAGGGATTTATTATTCGAACTAAAAAGTCGAGAAGATAAAATCAGAATTGTCGACCAAAAAGAAAATGTGATTGGATTAAACCCGCTGAATCCTCTATCTCTTATTGAGTGGACATTTATTTAATAAGCTTAAGCCATAAACATATTCCTATAGTTTATTACGATCCCGTTGATCAAGTTTCGGGATTTGGCGCCGTAATTACAAATCGATGAAGATGCACAGCAGGATCGGCAATGATGGAAGACTTTATTAAGCACTCGGATAAACAAAAAGATTTTCTATTCAAATATTACAAAAAGCAAATTGAGAACAGTTGCAATAATACAAGCCAGAACGGGATCGACGAGACTTCCCAAGAAAATATTGATGGATCTTTCAGGCAAATCAATGCTTGAAAGGGTCATTTCTCGTACCAAGAGGGCCGAACTTTTAAATGAAGTAGTTGTAGCAACAACCACAGATCCGGAAGACGACCTCATTGTCAATTTACTTGAGAAGGAGGGTCTTCATTACTTCAGGGGAAGTCAAGAGGACCTGTTGGATAGATATTATCAATCGGCGAAGGCTTATAAGGCGGATATAATCGTCCGTATCACCTCGGACTGTCCGATGATCGATCCCGAAATAATAGACAGCATCATTGGCGCTTATGTCAAGGGACAACCCAAAACCGATTATGCATCAAATGTTTTTCCCATCCGCACATTTCCTCGAGGTCTCGATGTCGAAGTATTTGGTTTTGATGTTCTTTCAGAGATCTGGGCAAAAGACGGTGATCCGAGGAGGCGGGAACACGTAGTCCCGTATATTCATCAAAACCAGAATGAGTTTAAAATAATAAATGTTACAAACGGTGAAGACCTCTCTTTCATGAGATGGACGGTTGATACAGAAGAAGATTTCAGGCTGGTAAAACTTATATATGACCACTTTGGTCACGACTCCTTTCACTGGATTGATGTTGTAGAATTGTTGAAGGAAAAGACTGATTGGCTGGAGATAAATCGCCATATTATCCAAAAAACAATTTAAGGCAATTTGTGACAGCTTAAAAAACTATCACTTCATTAGATTATTTTTCGAAATAGTCTCTCTGCGTAGAAATTTTTAAATTTTAGTTCGATAAACATATTAAAGTATAGATAGAAACCATGAAAACCATCTCCTTGATCACCAAACTAACATCCAAATACCCGAGGTATACCGCGGTTATCGTGGCTTTGTTATTTGTAGCCACCCTCTCTGAAAGCATCGGTATTGTGGGCTTGCTTCCGGTAATACAGCTCACAATCAGCACTGAACCAAACAACAACAGCACATTAAAACTATGGATAGATAAACTTTTTTCCTTTTTCAATTTTGAGCCAAATCTCTTATCCCTTTTAGTAATAATTGTTTTGCTGATTACATTAAAGGGTTTTCTGACTTTCATCGCTATGAGGCAGGTCGGATTCACTGCCGCCCAAGTATCCAAGGATCACCGCATCTCTCTATTTCAGGCCCTCTTGAAGACGAGATGGGAGTATTTTGTCAGCCAACCTGCGGGGTTTTTTATCAACTCCATCACCACAGAGGCGGAACAAGCGGGCAGCTCCTATGTCATGATATGCAAATTTATGGCCGACATCATTCAGATCATTGTCTATGCGGTCTTGGCCCTCCTCTTATCCTGGAAGGTTACGATTGCCGCCTTTATCTTTGGGATTGTTATTCTATTCTCTTTCGGCTGGCTGGTTGAGATGGCCCGCCAGTCCGGGAGAGAACAGACTAAATCGTTTAAAACGATCACATCATTCATAACGGATATGATTCAGGGGATAAAGCCCTTAAAAACGATGGCCATGGAAGACCGCCTGGAGCCGATCCTCGAATCGGGTGTGAATAAACTGATGAAGGCCCACCAAAAAAGGATCATCAGCAATCATGCCTTGACATCCTTTCACGAACCATTCATCGTGCTCGCGCTGGTATGCGGTATTTACGTTTTAGTCACCATGTGGAAAATGCAATTCGACAACATTATGATACTCGGGATTCTCTTCTGGCGGATGATCAAAAACATCGGGGTTTTGCAGACTAATTATCAATTCCTTGCAAGATCGGAGAGCGCGTATTGGTCTTTAAACAGAATAATAGAGAATCTAAAAGCAGAAAAAGAGACTGTATTGAATAAGGACGGTGTAACTCCCAAGCTAAAGGAATCCATTAGATTTGCTGATGTCAGCTTTTCATACGGTCAGAACAACATTCTTGATAACGTTAATATAGAAATAGAAAAAAATCGTTTTTACACATTGGTTGGGCCTTCGGGCGCCGGCAAAACAACCACTATAGACCTCATCACCGGTCTCTTGAGGCCCCAATCGGGTGATATCTGGATCGATAAAATCCCTTTGGCCAAAATCAACATGAAATCCTGGCGGCAGATGATAGGGTACGTTCCCCAGGAGATGATCCTATTTCACGACACTATATATAACAACGTTACTTTGGGGGATCCTTATCTATCAATCGGTGACGTTAATGAAGCTTTGAAAGACGCGGAATGTTGGGACTTTGTGTCTTCCCTGCCGAAAGGAGTCGAGACGGTCGTCGGAGAAAGGGGTGGGAAGCTCTCCGGGGGACAGCGTCAGCGAATCGCGATCGCAAGGGCCTTAGTCAGAAATCCTACATTGCTAATCCTCGATGAAGTTACTTCATCCCTTGATCCCAAGACGGCCATGGAGTTGTGTAATACACTTAAAAGACTGCGCTCCAAAACAACCATTATCGCAATTTCACACCTGCCGGAATTGGTTGAGATAGCGGACTACCTGTATCAGGTAAAAAACGGCAAGATCAACAGGATAAAGCTGGAAGGAAATACCTTAAACAGCTTAATGTACTTGTAGCGGGTTTTAGAAATACGACCCATTACGAACAAGAAAATTATTTGAATGCGATTAACGGAAAAAAAGGTACGCTGTAAATTCGATACGGCCATTTAAAAAATAGAAGGTTATCATGTATGACGCCAAAAGAACTGCAAATAATGATCAAGGATTACAACAAATGGATCTCCTGGCTTCGTGAAAGACAAATAGACAATAATCTAACGTTCCGATTTGACAGCCAGCTCAATTATTACAAGCATTGGAATCCGTATGCAAATATCCACGTCATCAGAGATGTCTGGTACTATTATAAGCGTTTTGTGAAGCTCGCAAGGTCGATCGGAGCGAAGAGAATAATGGACCATGGATGCGCATTCGGCGTAGGCTCCTGGATAATGGCGGTGTATGGATTTGACGTCACCGGAGTAGAGATCATCCCCGAATTTATCTCCATCGGAAAGAAGCTTTTTGAAGAGGTAAAATTCGTTCAGGCCTATGAGGGGAAGGATCTTGAAGTGGACGGCAAATTCGACCTTGTTCTGAACTGTTTTTCTCAAAGAACCATTACGGAGAAAACAATCCAATTTTACAGCAAGTATTCCGATACTTGCGCCCATATTATCGAGGGCCCACATAAAATCGAAGTCCCTGGGCGATACGTGGATAATTTGACCTATATAACATCGCCGAAATATGTTGTGAGATCGTATTCTATGAGATACTATTTGCATACTTTATTGAGGAATAGTATATTACGTAGCTTAAGGAAAGTATCTAATACAGGATAATATTTGAAACGTCATGGGGAGTTAAATTGCCTGCTTACTAAATGGTGGTGAAAACAATTCCCCCGCAATTTTATATAAAACCCTGTACATCTTCAATTATGGAAACAAGAACAACCTCTACCGATGTCTCGATAGAAATACACGCTGATTATGTAAAAAAATCATACCATACAAATATCGGGAATTTCCCTCTTCAGAGGGTGAAATTCCTCCGTGAATTAGAAGCCTACGAGAGGTTTAAAAAAATCGGTGCTGAATTCGTCCCGAATCTCATAGCCTACGATATCGATTTACAGTCGATCACATTGGAAAGGATAGAAGGTATCGATATATGTGAGATTCTTGAAAATTGTTCCGAATATGATCTTAACCGTATTATAGATCATATAATCCATATAGATTCGTTTTTATACAAGAACAACATAAACTGTCTGTATACATCGCCGAAAGAGCTAATTTATCAAGTAGAAATGGATAAGCTTTTCCTGTTGGATTTCGAGTACACTTTTGTCAACGAGTACTTCCATCAGATACTCCTTGAGAATATCTATCAAAATCCAAAAATGAAAAGAATAAACAATGTGCGCTGTCTTGACGAATTCGTCGAGTTGTCAAAAAGGCGGTTGATCGATGTCGAGAAGTATCATTACAGGAAGGTAAAAACCTACTTGCTTTCAAAACTTGGGATGATTAGAAAGAAGGGAACATGAAGACAAAGGGGCTTTGCGACATTATCGGCAGTGATTTCAAATCATATCACCTGATATCTCTGAGGAAGAGGATAAGAAACAACCTGAAGCGGCCGGAAGCAAGGCAGCCTTCGGTGTATAAGATTATAACAAAGGATAACAGGATCTATAAGCTTTTACGGGCCGAGAAGGGAAACAAAAAACTTGTCCGTATTCAAAAAAAAATGGACATCTTCAACGAACTGGACTATGTGCCAAAAATTATTTTTTCCAATGATGATGTCATTCTATTGGAATTTATTAAGGGGAGATCCCCGGATATTTCAGGAGCGGATTTTGCCCGGGCATTTGGTGAGATACTTGCGGATCTGCACAACAGAAAAGTTGGTTACAAACCGGAGGAATATTTAGCCGAAATCAAAGGGAACCTGGATTTTCTTAGAAGCCAAAATGCCATTGACGATCAGAGTGCAGAAGAAATCTGGGGGAAGTATCTCTCGATAAAACCGGATGTAATTCGCACCAGTATGGTCTACGCCGACATCAATAAGCCTTCAAATTATATTTTTACACAGGAAAAGAAACTGTTTCTGATCGACATGGGTTCTTTTCAAGAAGGCCGGGTTACAGGGGAGTTTCTCTTGGGTGGTCCGATCTACAAAGTAATAGACAGGGACGTTTTTAAGGATGCATACCTTAATTCCGGTGGAGCACGATTCATCTTTGATCACCAACAATTCATCGTTATCGGAAATCTGATTCGCCTTGCTGCATATTATCTCAAGAGTTATTCCGGTCTTCCATTTATTTTAAAAATCCAGTTAAGGGGAAGGCTGGACTATTCGAGGGAGCTCGTTGGAAGACTGAAGGAAAAGTGTTAGACTATATGTAATGTGACGATTAAAGAGTTTTATCTCGAAGGACAACAACTGCCACGCGTTTTAAAAAATGGAAATACTGAAAAAAATCAGAAAGATCCCCCTATTTCTCATAGGTCAATATAATACCAGGATTTTAAAGGTTTCACATCAAAGGAAGAATATGGAAAGGGCGCGGTCGAAATGGGAGATTATTAGGGCAAATCTCCCAGAAAATCCTGGCACAGTGCTGGACATCGGGTGTAATGAGGGATTTTTCACAATAAACGCCGCAAAAAAAGGCTGGTTCGCATGGGGATTCGATCTGCTCGAAAATGCGATAGACTATGCGGTCGGAACAGCACGAAAAGAGGGCCTGAACAACGTCTTCTTCTCCGAAGGTGGAATAACCCCGGAAAACGTCAAGAAATTTCCAAAATTCGACGTGATCTTCCTGTTATCGATCTTTCAGGAGATATGCTCAAAATTCAGCATAGAAAAGGGATATGAGGTATTCGACGACCTTTTGAAGATATGTAAAGGCAGGCTCTTTTTTGAGCCGAGCAGTATCAATAGAAAATACTGCAAGGGAGAGAGGGTCTTTGCCGTCGATAACGATTTTGAATCGATAAATAATTGGGTAGGTCAACTCGTATCGAGATCTACGGGCTGGAAATTTCAATACATCGGGAAAACGGCATATACGGACAACGAGCCGTATCGATTCATGTTTTTGATCGAGAAGAAAGAGCAATAACACATAGCTTTGGTTAGATCCATCGGTTTTAAAAAATGAGATTGTTTACTATATTCACACCGAACTTCCTTGAGTGGCCGCTGGCGATTTGTAAAGAATTGCAGAGCAGATACCCCGATACGAAAATAAGTGGTATAGTAACATCAAACAGGGATTTATTTAACAGGGTGTCTTCACGCAACGATTTAGTCGCAACACCGCTGGATCGCCTTGACACCTTGGAACGCAAATGGTTGTCCGGCCCATTGGATGAAGAGCTGTTACTCAAGTATGAAGAGATGCTGGGGACCGAGGTACTCAGAAGGCTCATTATCGCCGATCGTAATGTGGGCTATGGTTTGGTGAGCGGTGCCGTTTCCCCCCGGGTAGAGCTCGTCAAAATAACACGGGATGTCGACATGATACGTCGATATTTGGTCGGATTGATCGATTATATCTTCAACACGCTTAAGAACATGAATCCGGATCTTGTTTTTCTTCAAGGAGTGGCCGGGTCTCTTTCATTGGCAATATACGAGATCAGTCAATTTTTAGGGCTTAAATTCAGAGTGCTCACCACCACAAGAATAAAATCCCTGTATATCTGTGACAATTCCCCCTTCTTGGAGTTGAAGAAAGTTAAAAATATTTACAGAGATTCCATTACCGATCCTAATATCCTTGAGGATTACATCTCGGCCGCCCGTGAGTACATAGAGAGTTTCCGTTCCAAGCCGACCAGTCCCGATTATTCCGAGTTATCAATTTCTTTAGCGCAAAAGAAGCTCTCTTTATTTAGAATTGCGAAGCAATTATTATCCGATTTAAAAGGAGTCGTCTACACATCTCTCAAAAAATACGAATTCCCCCTACAATCTCAAACAGCATGGCAGGTTTTACAAAGAAATTTTAAATTGAGCTTAAAAAAACGATACCTTTACAAGAACGATAAATTACTGAAACAAAAGGATTTACCTAAACGCCCTTATTGTTATTATACACTTCAAGTTGAACCGGAGGCGTCAACAATGGTCTTGGCACCGATGCATACGGATCAGATAGCGGTAATTGAATCAATAGCAAAAAGCCTTCCTATAGGGATGAACATGGTTGTAAAGGAGCACATTCCGATGCTCGGTCTTAGACCTAAAGGCTTTTATAAACGTATTAAGAATATTCCCGGTGTTTTCTTGGTTTCCCCCTTCGAGGACAATTTCGAACTGATAAAAAATGCGGATATAGTCTCGGTAATTACAGGAACAGCGGCTCTCGAGGCGATAATACTGGGCAAACCGATATTGATCATAGGTGATTCTCCAATCTTGGCGATAGGAGAGGGCGCGATACTCTGCGGGGATTTATCAAGATTGACCGGAGCTATCAAACAGGCCCTTGAAAGCCCGCCGGTGGACGATAAAAAGCTTACTCACTATATCGCCGCGATACTGTCAAAATCGTTTGAGATGCCCGCCGAGATCATTTTTGAATCATATTCAAGAGTAAAAAAAGAAAATATACATCGAAACCTGGAAACTATTAGGAAGCTATGCGACAATTTGCTTGAATAATAGCTCGTAAAGAAATAGATACTTTTGGCAATGTTTTTTGAGATAATATATAAAATGAAAAATCAATGTTTAGGGTCATCGGAATTAAGAAAACTACTTCTCGATCATCCGATGAAATGTCTTGATATCGGCAGCCGGGGGGGATTTGTCGAGGATCTGCTGCCAATGGCTTTTGCCGTTGACGCCGTCGGCTTTGAAGCGGATAAAGCCGAATGCGACAAGATGAATAAGCTGACATCGGAAATGGAAATCCCCTGGCGCTCTCTAAAATATTTGCCGATTGCACTGGGTAAAAACAAGAAAAAGCAATCCTTAAATATATACAGCAACAGGGGCTGCAGCTCACTGCTTGAGGCGGACGTCGAATTAGCCGAATCGTTTTCAAGGGGGGACTATTATCAACTCGAAAAGACTGTTGAAATAGAAACTGTATCGCTTGACAAGGTTGCAGAAAAGTACAACTTGACCGATGCCGTCTACATGAAAATCGATGTACAAGGCTCGGAGATGGATATTATCAATAATGGGAAGCAGTTACTAAAAAACAGGATTCTTGTCGTCAGAATTGAAGTGATGTTCTATCCTTTTTATATAAATCAGTGTACATTCAAAGACCTGGACGGCTCTCTCAGAGATCTTGGTTTCATTCCCATGATGTTTTTGGAGCAGCATCACTGGCGCCGTACCACAAAGGTCAAGCTCCCCCTATTGTCTGAGGGACAATTTCCCTATTCTCGCGGTCAGCTTATGCACGGAGATGTCCTGTACTTCAAAGATCCCGATATTATGCCGGACGGTACATCGGAAGAAATAGAAATACTGCTCAAGGCCTCATTTATAGCACTTGCGTATGGTTATGTGGATCACTCATTGTTTATAATGCAAAGGCCTTCTGTTAAAGAATATCTCGCTTCAAAATATGACATAGTACCCGAAAAAATGCTCGGCGACGTTTCGCGGTACTTCGCGGCTCTGCATCTCAAAAAAAAATGGAGGCTTTTATTGAGTGATTTCAAATCCCAATTGAAACAGTCAATAGGTCTGTTTCTCGCCGGGAAAAGAAAATAATCGTGAGATTAGAAATAGGATAAAATTAAAACATGCCAGACAACATTATCGATATAAATATTAAGTATAACACCCTGAAGGGCATCAATACATGGAGAAAACTATACCTAAAATTGATTTCCTCGTTCAATGTTGATTCCGTTATAGAATTTGGCAGCGGGGACCCCGCTTTCTTGTTCGAGGTCTCCAAGGTTGCCAAAGACGTTTGCGGGATTGACGCAAACCATAAATTGGAGAAAATGTATAAAGAGAAAGGGATCGATTTCCATTGCATAGATTTAAACAGTGCGGAAAATTTGGATGTAAACAGGAAATTCGATATCGCAATATGCTCGGATGTTTTTGAACATGTTTTATACCCCATAAATACGTTGAATCTAATAAAGTCCGTACTCAATAATGAAGGCTACCTGTTAAGCCACGTCCCCAATGAGTATGGTTTTTTTAGGACGATGAAAATAATGCTCGGAAAGTCTGAAACTGTTTACTGGCATAAATGCGAGGAGTGGGAAAATCCCCATCTAAGAAATTTTACCGATATTGGATTTGAGAAATTTCTAAAAACTAATTTTAAGTACAACTTAAAAATAGACGACATGAACTACAGAAGATCCCTACGTACCTTAAGCTATATCGGCGTCAAAATTCCCTACTGCTTTTTGACCGGTCCCACATATATAAGTACAAACAATGCTAGTTCATACGATAGGGCAATAAAAATCAAAAAAGAGATAATGTCGAAAAACCTGTTTAAGCCAAATATATGGGCAGATAACTGAATCGCTTTTCAAATGCAACTTGCAAATATCTCTAGTTCTCTCGCTTTTTCAAAGGTACTAAATAAAAAGAATAGTTGAAATGGAAAATAATAAAAAGAATATTTTGATTGTCGAGTCCGGAGCCGGCGCAGGCGGAACGTTTAGAATTCTTTATCAGCATTTAAAGATTATCAATCAAACAAGATTCATTCCAGTCGTAGTTTTCCTCAATGAAAATATGTATATAGAACTAGTAAAGGAATTGGGCTTTCCGGTCCACCTTTTGAATGACCTGCTTTACACACAAACCGTACCGAGTCTTGTCAGGAGAATACTGAATAAAATCTTGGTCCTTTCCGAGAAAAACGCTCCATCGTTTTATCTATTTTTTGCCCGTATTATTCACAGGCGCCTGGTTAGATCATTGAAGAAGATAGTTCGTGAGAATAGTATTGATCTCATACATCTAAACGATCAGGTCAATCGTGACCTGTTCGGTCTTTTTTTGGCGGAGGAGACGGACATCGCCTGTGTATGCAGCTTACAATCGATACAGAGCGGCGGCTTTGACGGTTACCGCGCTGAATATGCGAACAGAGTTGTAAACCTGTTTTTTGCAAACACAGACTACACAAGAAACCACTGGCTCAGAAAGGGGATTAATAAAGAGCAGACCAGGGTGGTTTATAACGCCACAGAGATAGAAAAACCGATAACTCCATTGAACTTATATTCGGCTTTTGGAATTGATAAAAAGGTGAAGTTTTCGATTGGAACCGCGGGTCGCCTGGTAGATTGGAAAAGCCAGGACCTCTTGATAAAGGCCTTCGCATTGCTTGCAAAAGCACGAAAAGATGCGGTCCTTCTTATTGTGGGCGACGGGCCTATGAGAAAGTATTTAGAGGATCTGGTTGGCTCTCTTGGAATTGACCGGGAAGTCGTTTTTACCGGTTTTTCAACAAAGGCCAGAGAGATAATCTCCGCCCTCGACATTTTTGTGCTCCCATCCCTGAACGAGCCGTTTGGTATTGTGATTGTGGAAGCCATGTTTATGGGAACGCCAGTAGTGGCCACAAATTCGGGAGGTGTTCCGGAGATAGTCAAACACGAGCATAACGGCCTTCTGGTGGAATACGGCGACGAAGAGGGTCTGGCAGAAGCGATGGAAAGGCTCATTGTCGACAAGAACCTTTGCAAGAGGATCGTAGAGAACGGATACAGAACGGTGGAGGAGAAGTTCACCATAGAGCGCTACGCAAGGGAAGTGGAGAATATCTACGAAGAAGCGCTGAAAAGCAACTTGAAATAAAGTTGATTTTGCTGCGAGTCAAAGATAGAAGTAAATTTTTTCGTCTCTTTAAAGCCCCTCTTTTGATGATTTGGATTCCGCTTGCTGTTTGGACATAAAATTGGAGAGGGTGATCTTGACGCCTTCAGACAAGCTTGGTAAAGCCGCTTTCCCGAAAATCGAATGGATATAATAGAGATTGGCGGTTATCGACCCCGAAATAGAGACTCGTATGGATAGATTGTCTCAACCCCGAATCCTGATGGTAATTTCCCAGTTCCACCCTAACAAGGGCGGGGCGGAAAGGCAGATGCTTCGCCTGTCGGAGGCCCTCGTGAAAAAAGGGGTCCCCGTCATGATCGTGGCGGGGGCCTACCCGAACGAGGAGAGGGAGACCAGTATAGGCGACACAGTTATTCACAAAAACCGTATCTGGGGGATAAGAGATAAGAGGGGCAATTACCGCCTGGGGTCGTATACCTACATGTTAACCCTCCTTCTCTTTCTTATTATTCATCGAGAAGAGTACGACATCATCCACGCCCACATAGCGGGACACAACGCCGTCTTGTGCGCGCTGGCGGCGGCCCTGCTGAAGAAGGGATTTCTGATTAAGGTCGCCAATTCGGGCCGGGGCTCCGACCTGTCAGGGCTCGAGAAGACTCCCCTCTTCGGAAATATATTTCTGAATCAAGTCAAGCGGGCCGACAGGATAGTCGCCATCAACCCAAACATAAAGGACGAACTTTTGCAATATGGATTTGACCTGGACAAAATTGTCGAGATACCCAACGGGATTATGCCCGTCACGGTCGTAAAGGGAAAGAGAGACGAGATTCGAAGTTCTCTTAAGATCGCGCCGTCTTCGAGGGTGGTCGTTTTTACCGGCACGTTCAGCGAGCAGAAAAACATCAGGCTCCTCATCGAGTCGTGGGAGGCAGTGGTCTCGCAAGTAGACGACGCCCTTTTGATAATGCTCGGAGACGGTCCAGAATATGAATACGTAAAACGAGCCGCCCGGAATATAAAGGGTGTCCTGACGCCTGGCCGCGTCTCCAACGTATATGAATACCTCGCGGCTGCCGATATCTTCGTGCTGCCCTCAAGGTACGAGGGTATCTCGAACTCGCTCCTGGAGGCGATGTGCATGGGGCTGACGGCCGTGGTGTCCGACATCCCCGGAAACCTGAGGCTGATCGCGAAGGAGGGGGAAGAGCCGAAATATATATATGAGGAGGATTCGGTTAAAATATATTCATCCGGCATAGCCGTCTCAGAGGGAGACACTAAATCTCTAACGAGGGGTCTCATAAGGGCGATAAAGGACGTTAAATCCAGCGACAATATGGCAAAAAGGGGGAGAAGAAGGATCGAGAAAGACTTCAACCTCGACAATATAGCAGACCTCTATATCGACCAATACAATACTATTCTAGGCAGAATCAAACAAGATTAAGGGTTTATGTTGATCCAATATTTCATGCAATCCGCCTTGAACAAATAGAAAAAATTTCTCTTAATCTCATATATCATTAAACGGGGTTTGACTACAGCGAGGTTTTGTGATAGATTTATCCGAAAGACAACCCAAGATTTTGCGCCCGTAGCTCAGGGGATAGAGCACAGCGCTCCGGACGCTGGGGCCGCAGGTTCAAGTCCTGCCGGGCGCACCATAACTTTTCTATCACGGGGAAACAGGATGAAGGCAAAGGCATTTTCCAACAATCAGGAGATAAAGCTGAATCCGTTTATCGAAGAATATGTCGCCGAGGTCTTTGCGGCCGCCATAAGGCCTCTCAAAGGGGTCGATAATCCCAAGGTTATAGAATTTGTTGTAAAGGGGCGAAAAATCGACATAAAGGTCGACGACAAACAGGTCGAGTTTCATGGATTCGCAAAGGTTATCGTTACAGACACCCTCATCGCAACATTAAAACACCTGAAAGGCTTTTCCGAAGAGGATGAAAAGAAAATCGTCATTGAATCCTGATTAGATCGCTTTAAGCTATTCAAGAGCTCGAAACAGCAATAGGGAGCATCATATATATATCATGACTATTTCCCCCGCCTTGAAACAAATCCCGGTCAATACCAGACAGTCGAGTTTTGAAGATACCCCTTTCGAGGGGAACGCTCCTGTTGATATTCGTGCCGAAATGTGTTATTTTCTATAAGATTGGAACGTATAGGGACATTTCGTTGTAAGTTTTAGGTCGAGTGATCAAAGGGGTTGCCATTAGCCCCCTTTTTGTCAGCACTGATTGAAACGGGAACCAAGGAAAATGGTATCAAGAAGATCGGATAGAATAACTCCCTTTATAGTGATGGAGGTGCTGGAGAGGGCCCAAGAGCTTCAGAGGGAGGGGAGAGACATCATCCACCTGGAGGTCGGGGAGCCGGACTTCGACACCCCCGAAGTGATAAAAGAGGCGGCCATTGATGCCCTTAGGGAGGGAAAGACCCAGTACACCCACAGCATGGGGCTTTTCGAGCTTAGGGAGGCGGTATCCGAAGACTATAAAATGCGCTACGGTGTTAATGTCTCCCCGGATCAAGTCATTATAACTAACGGCACCTCCCCCGCCATGCTCCTCATCTTTTCCGCCCTACTGAATCCAGCCGACGAGGTGATCCTGTCCGACCCTTGCTACGCATGCTATCCAAACTTCCTTGAGTATGTCGACGGCCATCCAAAACCGGTCGATGTCCATCAGGAGGAGGGATTTCAGTTCGACCCAGACAGGGTAAAGGGAAAAATCACGAAAAAGGTCAAGGGGATTCTTATAAACTCCCCGTCAAATCCAACCGGAAACCTCCTCTCTCCCGAGAGGATGAAAAGTCTTTCGGAGCTCGGCCCCTACATAATCTCCGACGAGATTTACCACGGCCTCGTCTACGAGGAGACCGAGCACTCAATCCTCGAATTCACCGACCGCGCCTTCGTCATGAACGGCTTCTCCAAGAGGTACGCCATGACGGGCTGGCGTCTCGGCTACGTCATATCGCCCAGGGAATTTGTCCGCCCGATGCAGAAGATGCAGCAGAACTTCTTCATCTCCGCCAACAGCTTCGCCCAGTGGGCCGGGATAGCCGCCCTTAAGAAGGGGGGGGAAGAGGTCAAGAGGATGCGCTCCATTTACAATGAGAGGCGAAAGTTTATCGTAAAGAGGCTCAAGGAGCTCGGCTTCGGAATCACTGTAGACCCGGGAGGGGCCTTTTATGTCCTGGCAAACGCAAAGTCCTTCACCAAAAACTCCTACGAACTCGCCTTCGCCATCCTGGAGGGAGCGGGCGTCGGCGTCACCCCGGGGATAGACTTCGGGAAAAACGCCGAGGGATATATCAGGTTCTGCTACGCGAACTCGATGGAAAATATCAGAGAGGCGATGGACAGGATCGAGTCGTTCCTGAAGAGCTACGATCGGCTATAACCTTTCACAAATCAAGAGGGAAATACCTCCCCTTAAACCCGAGCGCTTTTTGACCGTATCCGTTCAGATAGTAGACCGCTATCCCGTTTACGATTCCCATCGCCACGGCGAAGATCAACGAAACGGGGAGGAACAGGAATATCTCCCGGTGTCTCGCAAAGAGCACCGCCGCGATGAGCATCTGGACGAGGCTGTTTACCCACGCCCCGGAGACGCTGATACCCACGATACCCAGCCCCCTCCCCTTGAGCACGTAGAGGAGGCCCGCCATGACGACAAGGGCCGAAAATCCGCCGCATAGGCCAAAGAAGAAGGTGGGGGAGAAGAGCCTTCCCACGATGAGGGAGCCGATCAGGGTCCTGACAAGAAAAATCAGGAGTGCCTCTCTGTAGCTAAAAAAAAGGAGGACAAAGAGAATTATGATGTGGGAAAAGCCGTACCGGAGCCAGGGGACGGGCGAAGGGATGAAGGACTCCAGGGCGTAGATTACAACTGAAAGCCCCGCAAGGAGCGATATCGTCACTATTTTTCTCTCCCTCTCCACCCTTTACCCTGACCTTTCAGTTCCGACTGATTTAAAGAACTCAAAGTGAATTTAACGCAAAGTTAATATGAGTATTTCAGCGAGATGAATCGCTTCTACATTAAAAAACCCGGTTCTCCTCCGAGTTTTTAAAGAGACTATTTTATCAAGACCTATATTACTGAGGCTACCTGGCCAAAGGCCCTCCCGCCACCTAGTTCGAAATCCCGTTCCCTCAATCATGAATATATTAAAAAAACATTCTACCCCTCGGCCCGGGCTCTCAATAATCGGATGAATCAGACTATTTACCTTGTGATAAAGTCTATTCCCCTCCCTTTGGCCGACTTCCCGTTGGCGCCGATAATCCGAACCGTAACGTCATTTGCCTCACATCTTAAAACCTCCCCCTCTTTTTTTATGCGGCCCGCCTCGATGCAGTTTTTGTCCACGCAGGGGGAGTCCACGAACCTCACCCCCTTCTCGTCGAATCTTATAACCGAATCTCCGATCTTGCCGGGAACTGTGATCTCCTTGTCGAGGCCGAGTCTCACAACCCTTCGCTCCTCGCCGGAGACCTCTATCGAGACGAACGTACCCCCCGAAAAGAAGTGCCTTATCGCCGGGTAGCTTAACGCAGAGACGACGATAAGGGCGACGATGAGAATCTTGTCCGCCCTGGTGAACAAAACCTAATCCAAGTACTCCATGATTTTACTAAGGCCCTCGGTTTTAAACAGTTTTCCCTTAGGCCCTACGATCAATGCCTCGACGGAATTTTCCCCGTCGCCAGTCTTTTCGGCAAAATCCTTAACGAGTCTGAGTCCCCTCTCGGGCCCGAGGACGAAGATCGCCGTTGCCAGGGCGTCTGCCAAGGCGGTGTTTTTGGCCACCACCGTTACGGATATCGAGGAGTCGGAAGGGTACCCGGTTTTCGGGTCAATGATATGGTGATACCTCTTTCCGTTTTCGATGAAATACCGCTCGTAATCCCCGGAGGTCACTACGGAGGCATCGTTGAGTCTCAAGACGGCGATGAGTCCTTTCGGATTCCTCGGGTCTTGAATCCCGATCCTCCAGGGGTCTCCCCCTTTTTTACCTCCTCCTTTGTATCCTATCACCGCTATGTCGCCGCCGGCGTTGACGACACCGCTCTTAATCCCCAGCTTCCGAAGAACCTCCGCCGCCTCGTCCACGGCATAACCCTTGGCTATACCTCCAAGGTCGAGCCTTGTTCCGGTCTTGCGAAAAGAAACCTCTTTTGTTCCCTTCTCGACTGCCACGTTTCTGTAGTCAACGAGCTTGAGCCTCTTTCTTATCTCATCTTCATCGGGAACCCTTCCCTTCCCATCGGAGCTGAAATCCCAGAGATCGATGATGGGGGCCACCGTGATGTCGAAGGCCCCGTCCGACCTCTCGGAAACGATCCTCGACAGGTCAAGCATCTCGATTATCTCATCCGAGACGGGAATTGGGCCCAGCTCCCCTTCTTTCGCCATGCGGTTCAACTTCGATATCTCGCTTTTGGCTGTATGCCTGTCGGCGATGGTCTCAATTTCTGCGATCTTCAGGAAGGCCGACTCAACGGCCTCATAGAGGATATCCCGCCTCTCTCCCGCCTCTCCCATCACCGTTATCTCAACGACGGTCCCCAGCATAAGGCGGGTATCGGTGACTGTTACGGTCCTCCTTTTGAAATACCATACCGAGAAGAGGACTGCAACAACGATAAAGGGAAGGATATATTTCAGGATGGATTTTAACTTCAATGAATCAACTCTCTTCCTCATCAGTGGATGTAAAGGCAAGCTTCCTGTATTCTCTCTCTTCTTTAAATCCTTTCTCGCTGATTCCCGACTTTTCTATTTTCGATTTGCAGTGCACGCACAATTGAGCGAAGGGCATAATCATCAGCCGCTCTTTCGGGATTTTTGCCTCACATTCCATGCATATCCCGTAGGTGCCGTCCTTGATCCTCTCCAGTGCCTCATCGATTTCCTCGATCTTATCCATATCCCGATCCGAAATAATGATGTTAAGCTCCCTGTCCCGCTCATCACTGGCAAGATCGTATATGTCCCCCACATCTCCCTTGGTCTTGATATCGCTCTCCGATTTTATTTTTTCTTTGATTTCCTTCAGAAGTTCATGTCTCATTTCTTTAAGGATTTCTTCAATCTCTTTTAGACTCTCTGTCATCTTCCTCTCCAAAAGCCGTCATCTTTAAGTTAAAAAAATGAAACTTCGTAGGCTAAAAAAAACAGTATCGGAAAATATATACTTATTTCCACCTTTGTCAAGACAAAAAAGAAGGAGAAAATGAGATTCATTCAACTATTTTTTTGACCACTTCGCCGAAAAGGTCGTAATGACCGGCACCGGTTATCAAAACATCCACCACATCCCCGGAAGACAGCCCAACGCCTCGAATTTTTATATTGCCGTCCACCTCAGGGGCCTGCCCGTAGAATCTGCCCCTGAAAACGGCGGGGTCTTCGCTTTCGTCCTCCCCTTTTTCACTAATCCCGTCAATTAGAGCGACGACCCTCTCCCCCACGAGCCTTTCGTTTTCCGCAAGCGAAATCCCCCTCTGAAGCTCCATTATCGCCCTGTACCTCTCTTCGATGACATCCTCGGGAAGGTGGCCGATCATATTGTTGGCCCGGGTTCCCTCCTCCCTTGAATAACGGAAGACTCCGAGATTCTGAAATTTCACGTCCCTTACAAAATTGTAAAGTTCCTTGAACTCCCCTTCCCCCTCCCCGGGATACCCGACGATAAGGCTTGTCCTCAGATAGATCTTCTCTATGCGGCTTCTTATCTCATCGATGAGCGTCAGGATACCTTTTTTCTCTATACCTCTCCCCATCGACTTCAGTATGGTATCGGAGCAGTGTTGAACAGGGACATCCATGTAGCTTACGATCCGCTCCTCTCTCGCAACGAGGTCTATAAGGTCGCTTGTAATATTTTTCGGGTGGAGATAGAGGAGGCGGATCCACGGGATATCCGTCCCGTCAAGGAGCGACCTCAAAAGCCCCGGAAGCCCGTAAAGACCATTCCCGTTAAGCAGGTCCAATCCATACGAGGCCAGGTCCTGGGCAACGAGGTTGAGCTCAAAGATCCCCCCTTCCCTGAGGCATCCCGCCTCGGCGACAATATCATCAACCGGGCGGCTCCTTAGCCCGCCCCGAACCAAGGGGATTACGCAATATGAACAGCGGTTGTTGCATCCTTCCGAGACCTTCAGGAATGCGTAATGACGGGGGGTTGAGGGTATCCTCTCCATCGTGTTGCTTTCCATCATGTTGATATCCCAATCCTCGGGGGAAGAGACCACGATCCTCTCCCTGCCCAGCCATTCGAGCAGCTCTGTGTGCTTGCCGACCCCGAGGATCAGATCCACCTCCGGAATCTCCTTTGCGAGCTCATTCGGATACCTCTGGGCGAGACAGCCCGACACGACGAGGGCCTTCCCATACCCCTTTTGGCTCCCCAGCTCAAGGATCGTATCGATCGACTCCTCGGTGGCGCCTTCGACGAAGGTGCAGGTGTGGACGATCATTATATCGGCCTCGGCCGGATCACCGACGGGACAATATCCCTCCCTCTTGAGGCGCCCGGCCATTACCTCGGCATCGATGATGTTCTTGTCGCACCCCAAGGCTATAAGAAAGTAACCCTTTGACAAGATTCCCCCACGCAAAGCGAAAAGACCCCGGAAAAGGGGCCTTGCATTAATAGAGTTATACAACAACGCGAGATGAAACGGGATTTATCTCCCGGACTCGATTCACTTCGGATTCAATCCGCAAAAACAAGGAGGGTCCCAAGTTCTCAATCGTCGTTTTCCAGTATTTTTACGTCTACCTTCGTCTCCGGAGGCCCTGAGTATTCGATCTTTTTCCTGATTATCTCGACTCCCGATGGAACCTGGAAGTTGAAAAATGAGTCACTAAGGCCCTGATTTATCTTAATATCCTCAAAGGCTATCCTGATGACACTTTTCGTAACGGAATATATGTTCATCTGCTTGATCAAGAACGTATCCTTGTCAATCACCAGGAGAATCCACTCGACGCCCGTGTCGGGCTCTTTCGGCACCAGCGCCATGAGGTACGAGTTCTTCGCCTCCTTCATTGTCGACTCCTTCATGGCCACCTCAAAATTTTCTGTCAATTTACCCTCTCCGAAGAGGAACGGGAGAAAAAACTCGTTTTCCAAGGCTTCACCACTGTCATAAATAATCACTTGCTTCTCGTTCGGCCTATAGTACCATAATGTCTTTCCGTTGGTTATTAAATCTTCACTAAAGGTATCGTCGGCTATAGAACCGATATGCTTCCTGAATTTCCCCGGCTTTTTAAAAAAAACCTCGCCATTTTGGATCGCCGGCGCTCCGAGAAATTTTGCCTCTGTCACTTGGTTGAACTTCGCCGAAAAGTCAATGATATCATCATAGTTTTTTTGAAGTTTGTTTACGATCGTCTCCAGTTTATCTTCCGCCGTAACCGTTGTAACGGCCAAAAAAAGAAAGGCCGCCGCAAGCATTAAAGTCGTTATCCTTTTCACTTTTTTCTATCTCCTTTTCAAATCTTGTTTATTAATACCTCCCGGGGTTTTACTCCATCGGAAGGTCCTATAATTCCATCCTCCTCCATCTTTTCTATGATCCTTGCGGCCCGATTGTAACCGATCCTCAAGTGCCTCTGTATCATGGAGATGGAGGCCTTTCTCGTCTCGGCCACCAGGGCCACGGCGTCGTCGTACTTTTCGTCATATCCGTCATCAAGCTCGAGATGGGTCTCGTCTCTCGCCTTCAAATCCACTTCCATGTAGGTCGGGCTTCCCTGTTCCTTGATGAACTCGACCACTCCGATTATCTCGTCTTCCGACACGTTTGCGCCGTGCACCCTTATTAGATTTGACGTTGTCGGGGGAAGAAACAGCATATCACCCATCCCCAAAAGGTGCTCCGCCCCCGATACATCGAGAATCGTCCTCGAATCGACCCTCGATGACACCTGAAACGAGATCCTCGCGGGGAAGTTCGCCTTTATCACCCCCGTTAACACATTCACCGAGGGGCGCTGGGTGGCCACGATCAGGTGAATCCCCGACGCCCGGGCCATATGGGCAAGCCTCGTTATCGACTCCTCCACCTCCCGGGTTGATGTCATCATGAGATCCGCAAGCTCGTCTATGATTAGGACGATAAGGGGTATCTTCCGATGGGGCTCTCGATCGCCTTCCATAGTATCCGTCGATACGGGCTTCATCTCGGCCACCTTTCTGTTATACCCGGTGATGTTCTTTACCCCCAGCTCCGCCATCACCCTGTATCTTTGCTCCATCTCTTCCACGGCCCACCTCAGGGCCACGGAAGCCTCCTTCGAGTCTGTGATCACGGGAAGGAGGAGGTGGGCGATCCCCCGATAGAGGGAGAGCTCCAGCATCTTCGGGTCGATCAGCAGAAACTTCACATCCTCGGGCGACGCCTTGTACAGGATGCTGAGAATAATCGAGTTTATGCAGACGCTCTTTCCGGAGCCGGTGGCGCCGGCGATCAGAAGGTGCGGCATCTTCATAAGATCGGCTGTTACCGGCGCACCGAAGATATCCTTGCCCAGGGCGAAGGTCAGTTTTGACTTTGAAGCGTCGAAATCATCGCAGCCTATTATCTCCCTCAAGGAGACCGTATCCCTGGTCGGGTTCGGTATCTCGAAGCCGACCACGGATTTCCCCGCTATGGGAGCTATTATCCTCACAGAGAGGGCCGACATCGCCATAGCTATGTCGTCCGCAAGGCCGGCGATCTTGTTTATCCGCTCTCCAGGGGCGGGCTCGAATTCAAACATCGTGACCACGGGGCCGGGCCTCACCTCCGTGACCTTACCCCTGACGGAAAAGTCAAGAAGCTTCTTTTCGAGTATCCTCGCCTTCATGATGAGGGACTTTTTGTCGGCCACGGAAGACTCGTTCTCGGGAAGCTTCAGGAGGTCGAGGGGCGGAAAGACATACTCCCCCGATCCCCGGCCGAAATCGAAGCGGGGCTGCCTCTCAGGAGAAATATCCCGCCTTACCCTCTCCAGTGGCCTTACCTCGACGATCTCCGGCGGGAGGGTGGCCCTCACCTCCCCCTTCAATTTCGGCGGGCTCTTTACACTTCCCTTTTTCTTTCCCCTTATTCTCGACATACAAATCACCCCATCGGCCAAGAGGGCAAATATCGTTTTCAATCCCTTGAAAAGTCGAGACGAAAATACCGATGCAAAAACCAGGGCCTCCCTTACGGTCTTGCCTAAGATCAGAATGGAAGAGAGGACAAGGACAAGTAGGGATAAGATCGCCGTTCCCGCAACGCTGATGTACTTCCACAAAAACGACGCGAGATATATCCCCAAAATCCCCCCGGCGTAGACCGTCCGGCCGTAGAGGATCTTATTCTGGCCGAAGACGGCTCCCAAAAGGACCATTATCGAAAAGAAAATGAAAAGGGAGTAAAGGGATCTTAGAAAGATATTCTTGATGCCGTCGCTAACCAGGAAGTGGAGCGAGAGAACAAATATATATAGGGTCAATAAATATGCCCCTATCCCTAAGAAAACCAGAAGAAAATCGGAAGCGTATGCCCCTATGATCCCCCCCCAGTTAGTGGTCAAAACCCCTGGGGCCACCCTGTTGTAGGACGGGTCTCCGTGATAGTAGGAGATCAGGCTTATCGCGAGGAATATCGAGACCGCAAGGAGAACAAAACCGTTTATCTCCCTTACCATCCTGTTCGATATAAGGTAAGACCCAGACGACTCCCCGTCTTCCCCCCTATTTTTCCTTTTTTTTGGTCCAGCCATTTCTAAGCAGCCCGGAAAGCCCGGCTCCCGCGAATTCCCATACCTTAAATATTATTCTATTTTCGAGTTGAAAAAGTCCTCTCGACCTTATATCAATTTCCAAATTTTCACTTATGAGATACTCCCATCTCCCCCTAAACTCCATAGAAATCTCCTTCCCCCTGACATATCTTCGCTAAATCTATATCATTGATTATTTTATTTCTTCCAAACTCTTAAGCTAGCAAAAAAGCCTTCCCACAACCTTTTCAAAGACATTATTTTTATAGTATTAAAAATCGTCCGCATTCGCTGAAACCTGTAAAATCAGCGGATCACCCATTTATGCAGACCAAGAGCACCCTCAAAACAAGAAATTGAGAAATACGAGGGTAACTCCCAGGATCATGAGATACAAAGAGAATATCCAAAGCTTCTTCACGACAACGGCATTTATGGTCAGCTTGATCGCCAACAAACCCACACCGGCCGCCAGCAAGACCCCGACTATATACGGGAAATTGATCGAATCGAGATTTTTCAGGTTCAGGATAAACGCCCCTAAAACTGCCGGTATCGAAAGGAGAAACGAGAAGCGGGCGGCGGTCTCCCTCTTCAGCCCCAGGATGAGCCCCAGGGCGATGGTGGAGCCGCTCCTTGAAATTCCGGGGATTATAGCTACGGCCTGGGCCAGACCTATGACAATCGCATCCACAACACCGATCCTCCTCTCCTCGACCTCTACCTTGCTCCTCTTTTCCGCAACCAGAAGCAGAGCCGCGGTTACCAAAAACATAAATGAAACCATCTTGATATTGGAAAAGAGCGCCTCGAAGAAGTCCATAAACGCAATTCCCACGATGCCGGCGGGAACGCTCCCCAGGATTATCATCCATCCGAGCTTTCTGTTTTCCCTCTTTTCTTCCGTCCCACCACCGAAAAACGAGGCGATAATCGCCTTGATGTCCTTAAAAAAGTATATCAGCAGCGAAACAAGGGTTCCCCCGTGGAGAAGGACGTCAAAGGGGAGTGGAGGGCCCGTGAAATCGGAGAGATAATGCTGCATCACGACAAGGTGTCCCGACGAGCTTACCGGCAGAAACTCCGTCAGGCCCTGGACTATTCCGAGGATAACGGCCACATAGCATGGTATGGCCGGCGAGGCGGGCAACACGGCCTTAGTAATATTGAAAATCGCGATAATTTCATTAATTGTCACTTCGATCGAAGTCGAAGCCAACAACATGGAACCTAACAATATCGAACCTCACTTTGAAACACATTGTACAATAAAAACAAAAACCTGTCAATTAGTTGAAACAGGTCTTTCATTTAACATATCTATTTTTTAAAAGGCCGTGCGGCCTTGAAAAAACAAATCCTTAAATCAGCGTTGGGCTCTCCCCGACCCGCTCATCACGGCCCTACTCGCTCAGCTCCAATATTGCTTTAACGATCTTATCATTCAGGTCATCGATATCGCTTTTTTTCTGATCCTTCCCCTTGATCTTTTTTACCTCTATCGGCTTTCCGAAGCTGAGTACTATGGGAGGCTTCCCTATCCTACCTCCCCACCTCGGCTGGTGCTGGTAGGCGTTCTTTATCCCCGCGGTTATTACAGGGACCCCCGTCGACAGGACAAAGCGAATCGTTCCCCTCCTCAAGGACTGGAGCTTGCCGTCCCAGGTCCTTTCTCCCTCCGGGTAGATTCCAACCATCCCGCCATACTCGATAATCCTGTAGGCGTTCCTCAACGCCCCGGGGTCAATATCGTACCTCCTGACCGGAAACGAGCGGGAGAGATAGAAGAATATCCTCTTGGCGGGCGACTCGAACTCGGTGCTCTTTCCCATGTAATATATCTTCCTCGGCACGTTGCACCCCAAAAGGAAGGAATCGACTATGGTAGTGTGATTAGACAATAAAATAATTGGGCCATTTTTGGGGATGTTCTCTGCCCCTTTAATCGTAACACTATATTTTAACTTCAGCCCCACCTTTACCAGCAACAATATTATTGCGTATATTACATCGAGTATCACTGCGTTCCCCCTAATATCTTTTATAAATTCCTATTCCTAAAAAGCTATCTTCGGCTGAAACTCCCTGATTTTCTTTACTCCGTAAAACTCCACCAGCTTGTCTCGTATTATATCCTCCCACTTCTTTCCGCTCTCCTCCAAGAACTCGAAAGAGAAGGCATGCCCTCGTTTGGTATTCACGATTACCATATGGGACTCTATGGTACACGACGAGAGCTCATCAAGGCCTATGGAGTGTTCCCCTTGCCCTATAAAAAGAAGCCTTCTGTTTGAGAGGTAGAGGTTTCCTTCGTCTATCTTCTTGAATTTATACAGCTTCGCCCTGATTCCCTTAAATCCCTTAAAGATTCCCGCCGGCACCTCCTGAAAAAGCTCCGCCCGCTTGCTCCTTGCAAAGAGCTTTTCTCCCTCAATCCTCGGGAATGAATCGTCCTTTATCTCCTTTAACTTTTTGCCCCTAATCGATTCGTACCATTCCGCCAAGGTTCTTGTCTTCTTTTTACCGCCCTTTTCGGACACGAGGTTGTATTTATCGTCAAAATAGTAATTCGCTCCGCATTTTGTACATGAAACAGCGTCTTGATCGTCAGTCATTATTGCGTCAAACTCACCGCATTCGGGGCAGGCATAGAAAAACTTTTCAAGCATATTATGCTCCATAATACTATAATGATACTTTTTATAAAGCTATTTTTTGATAAAGTCAAGGATATTTAAGAAAAAGACTAAGTAATTACACCTGCTAATGTCATTTACAGGAAGCGAAGCTACGAGGCAATTTTGTTATGTATAGACAATGGGCTTAAGGAGACAATGGGCTTAAGCCCATTGTCTTAAGTGCCCTATTGCCTCGGTCGACTTTATCATACTCGCAATGACGAGTAATTACTCAAAAAAAACCCCCGGCGGTTACCCGCCGAGGGTTTTTACTCTTAGATGTGGTTCTCAGAATTCCTTAAGAATTCCTTAGAACTCATACAGCAGCTGATTGGTGATGGACCAGATCTCTCCCCAGTCGCCACGGGTGCCGTCAGCCTTCTCGTAATCCCACGAGTCGCCCGTGAAGAGCACACCCGCGCTTAACGAATAGGTCAGGCCTTCCATGATCTCGTAGGAGAAACCGAAGTCAATTTCCCATCCGAGGTCGTCGTCTGCATTCCATGACTGGTATGTGTAGTTGCCGTATCTTGCCGCAGGATGCGGATATGCGGAGCCCTTGGCGCCAACTATAGCCGCCCTGGTTCCCAGCCAGTTCTGGCCCACATCCTCGGTCCACTTCGCCCATGTAACTGAAGCGTTAAGCGTCAGCTTCTCCACGGGGCAGATCTCAAAGTAGAGCTTTACAGCCGTGAGGTTCTCAATGCTGCATTGATCTCCTAATATTGTCCCGCCAGCGGTAGCTCTCCAAACAGAGTTTGTGCCGCCTTCACCAACAATAATCTTGTTAAATCCAAATTCATCCGCGCTGATGTAGTTCATGTTGACGTTGTCGTAAACAGCGTCGTTCCAGTAGTGGTGCTGTCCGCTACCCATTATGAAGGCCACGCCGACCCTGAGAAGGTCGTTGTAGTAGGAGACATCCGCGTAGACGTTCCAGCCGGATATAGAAGCGCTGTCAACAGCTACGGTAGCCGGGAGTGCAAGACCGGGGCCGAAGTGCCTTGTTGCGTGTCCAAATATCCAGCTGTTCTCTAACTTGATGTCGATCATATCGGCTATGGTTCCCGTGTAGGCAATACCCGCAAAGCCAATGTCAGCTCTATAATCGCCGGGACCTACGGCAATGGGGCTATTGGCGAGATTCCACGAACCGGCCCATGAGTTGGCCAAAGCGCCGCCAACGCCGCTTACGCCAGTGGCGTCATTGTCCTGAAGGTATCCGCCGAAAAGCTCGATCACGTGACTTTCTGCGGGCGTGATCTTAAGATTCATGGCGTAAAGGTTTGCATCCCAGTTGTACCAGACATTTGCGGTGCCCGCGGTTACCCTGTCCGCCACCTTGGCGTAAAGTACAGAAGCCGCAACAGGACCCCAGGCGTTAGCCCAGCGAAGTCCTGTGAGGCCGATGGTTCCGGTTCCGCCATCGCTGAAGGCGAGTCCGTAGCCGTAAGTCTCGGGGAACTTGCCAACGGTAAACGTCCCGATCTGGGGAAGCGTGAACTCGATGTAGGCCCAATCGATGAAGTTGCCTGCGCCGCTGTTGTTAATAAGCAGGTTTCTCTGCTGTCCCCAGGTATCCTCGACGATGTCGAACCTGATTACAGCCTTCAAGAACTCGCTTCTTGTGTGAGTGATCGTGAGGCGGAACCTCTGGTCGAACCAACCGTCATACTGGGCGTTATCGTGCCCAGGAAGAGCGGTTACATCCTCAAGCTTCTTGTCGAAGTTCCACTCGTTCCAAGCCCTTACCCGGTATTGACCGGAAAACGTGGTGTCTGTCGCAAAGGCCGAAAAGGCCGTAGCAACGAAGACGATCACGAGGGCCAGCGTCATTAACTTTTTCATTTATTTCCTCCAAAAATTAACCTAAAAAGGTAAAGTCACAAATTAACTTCAAACTTCTTAAGGTTTTTTTAGAACTCAAACGTAAGCGTATTTACCCAGCGGTAAATCTCGCCCCATTCTTCCCTCTCGCCGGTAACGGTATTCCTGTAGTCAAATGCATCTCCGGTGAAGAGGACGCCGAACTCTGAGTTAAGTGTCAATCCTTCCATGATTGTCCAGGTAACTCCGAAGTCGATCTCCCAACCGAGGTCATCGCTGACGCCGGCGGGGGTAATTGCACCACCTGTCGGGGTTGAATAATTCCCCATTGCATAGTTCATGGGGTGCCCGTAGAAGGCGTTCCAGTTGTCAACGAGATTTCCGTTCGTATCCGTGGCGTATCTGCCTACAGGCTCGCTGTACTTCGCCCAGATAAAGGCTCCGTGAACGTCGAGCTTATCGAAGGGGCATACCGACCAGTAGAGCTTAACGGAGGTGACGTTCTCTTCGGTGTTTCCAAGGCCTAGCGGATTGCCGGGGCCGTTCAGGAACTCCCTGCCGCCCGAGACGATGATGTTGCTCCAACGGAACTCGTCGATACCGGTGTTGTTCAAACCAAGGTGACTCTGAGTAAAGGGATGCCACCACTTCTCACCAGAGCCGTAAAGGAAGGCCGCCCCTATTGTAAACAGGTCGGTGTTATAGGAGACATCCACGTATGCGTTGACCGTATCTACTCCTATTTTCTCGGGAATTCTCTGGCCCGGAAGCAGAGTAGTGGCAGCAAGAAATGTTGGAGTTAATGTCGGTAGTGTCACAGGACAGACAACCGTACCGTTCGAAATACTATTCAGAAAGGCATTGTAGCCGTGTCCGTAACTGTTCAAGTGGGCGGAGCCGAAGATCCTGTCAAACTCACCCTTTACCTCAAGCTTTCCATCGAAGAACTTGAGATCGACATAGGTGCCGAGAATGTAGACGTTGACGCCGTACATCCCCATCGCGCCGATACCGAGGTTGTAGCCTACATTGTTGATGAAGGGATCCGGGAATGGAGCTCCAAGGTTTAACGCTAACGGATATGCCGTTGCAGGCATTGGAAGCAGTGGCATTCCATAAAAACGACCGGCACCATCGGTAAAGGTCGCTGTTGGTCCCGCGTATCCACCTATACCGGCTTCACCGGCAAACGTAGAGTCGGGGAATATGGGCTGGTTGGCAATACCCTTGGCCAAAAGCGCGGCGCCATTTGCTCTGGGGTCTAAGACCCACTGGAAGAGAATACCCGCCTTGATATTTTCCGAGATGTAATGGGCCGTAAGGACAAAGGTATCCGTGTCGATATTGTAATTGGTACTGCCCACGCCGCCAACTTCATCCAGTGTTGGCCTGCCCGGCCATGTCCTTATAGCGGTTCCCGCAGGTGCCACACCGCCAAGGGCGTTCAGGATAACAGGCTGAACTAAGTCGATATACTTGATGTACGACAGGGTACCTATAAAATTACCATCACCCACCGGCAATTGGATAGCATAGGTAAGTCCGTAGTTGTTCGTGCCGTCCTGATCGAACATATCGCCGCTTGACCAGAGACCATAGCCGAATCCTCTCCCGACGCTCGCCCCGGCAACGATCATGCCTACAGGCGTTATCGCCTCTATCCAGGCCTGGTCGATCCAGCCGTCTCCTACACCCGTTGAGTTATTCCAGCGGAGGTTTCTCTGCTGACCCCAGGTGTCGTCGACGAGACTCGCCACAACCACTGCCTTCAGAAACTCGCTCCGGGTGTGGGTAATCTTCAACTGAAAGCGCTGGTCGAAGTATCCCGTATAAAGGGCATCGTCATGACTTGGACCTAAACCAGCACCATCTTTCATCTGCTTATCCCAGTTATAGTCCATTACTGAACGAACCCTGTAAATACCGGAAAACGTTGTCTCTGCGGCAAAGGAGGGTAAGGCAATAGCAACCACAAGAGCTGTGGCGGCTATTAAAACCAAAAATTTCTTCATTAGTTACCTCCTAATGAAATTTTGTCCAAATTTACTTCCGGTTGAACAAAAAAACTCTAACAAAAAATGTTAAAGCTACAAACAAAAGTCAATCGAACGTAACGAACGATTGACCGCCTCTAAAAATCTTAATATCACCTCCTTTCTAATTAACACACCTACAATTAATTATGCTTAGGCTATCAGAAAATCGGGATATCTCACTAAAGCTAAAATAAGTAATGAGTCAAGCTATAAGAAACAAAATTTATCAAATCCCTGATAAATGCGAAAAACCGCTATTTTCCTGAAAGCCAAAGCGCATCTTTTATTATCCATTTTTTACCATTAAAATGGAAGCGATGTCAAGAAAAAAATTAAAAAAACCTAATTGATTTGTTTTAATAAATGGTTAAAAAATAGCGTGATCCAGCTCGGGAGACACGGGAAGGGCACGGGAAATCTATAATAATATCATTACTTTATATAGATTTCCGTGCTGTCGATCTGCCATTTCAAAAGAGAGGTTAGGATGAATGGTTGCGGAACAAGGATTATCAGCAACATTAGGAGCACCCCGAACGATTTAATGGCATAAATCGCCCATAAGGCGCTGATGATTCCGCTTTTCCCAAGAATATAGATCAAATTGCCCAAAATAGAGCCGGTCAGTATAAAAAACGCCTCGAGCGCGGCCAAAATATAGATCCTGCCCGCGCCCCCCTTAAATTCAAACTCGACGCTCTTTTCAAGGCCGATAATGTTGAAATACCTCGCAAACCAGGCAATAAGTCCCTTAAAGACGAATGGGAATACCAAAACGACCGAAGCAATAAACATACCTATTATGTACCAGAAGAGAGATCCTCCGGTGCCCGAAAAAGAGGGACGATACTCCTTCTTTCCGACCGTTACGATTGTCGATCTGGAAAACCACTTGACCGCCGCCACGATGATCCACGGCAACGGAATGAAAAGGAGGAGCGCAGAGAGTACGGCAAGAACCGAGTATCCAAGGAGGGAAAGTCCCCTGCCGTTAAAAGAGAGTCTTGCGACGTTTTCCTCCCCGACCCCCCCGAGGTTCACGCTGAGGTTCTTCGCTATGTACTTCCTCTTGCCGACCCAAAGCCATGGGATTGGAGCAAGGACCAAAAGACCCAAATCTGTCAGGAGGAACCCGACGAGGAATCCCTTCACGCCGGACACCGATCTCGACAGACCGAGAGAGAGGAATACAACCGCAACAATTATAAGTATAAGAGACGGTATCCAATATTTAAGGAGGGCCAGGCCGCTTCCCGCAAAAGAGACGTCTATCTTCTTACCCTCAACATCGATGCCGAGGTTTTTGAAAAACCAATTTCTCAGAGAAACCGTAACAAACGGGACGGGAATGAAGAGGAGTATGCCCGTAAGGGGAAAGAGGACAAAATAGAGGAACATCTGAAATCCGCTGCCGCGAAACTTCATCGTGCCCTGAGGCTCCCCCGTTTTGTCCTTAGCCTTAGTCTTCTTTTCGTCCCCCTTTTTCTCTTCCCCCTCTTTTCCCTCCTCCTTTACAGCCGCCTTGGTGAGTTCATCTGAAACTGCCACGGTAAAATCCTCCAATTACTAAATTGAGCACGTATAACTGCCCTTATTAATTCCCGAGCCGATCTCTACCCATTCGGCCCCCCACCCCCCTGATCTCCTTTAGCTCCATTAACCGATAGGGACTGTATTATATCACAACTTTTTGACCAAAATTCAAGATCATATCAGTTTAAAACGGACTTTCCCTGTTTCCCATTATTAAGGGATGGAATGTCTATTTATTCCGCTTCTCCTTGATAACCGCCTGGGCCGCGGCGAGCCTCGCTATGGGAACCCTGTACGGGGAGCAACTTACGTAATTGAGGCCGACCTTGTGACAGAACATAACGCTTGTGGGCTCTCCCCCGTGCTCGCCGCAGATGCCGACCTTGAGGTCTTTACGGGTGGACCTTCCCTTTACCACCGCCATCTCGACAAGCTCCCCAACACCCCTCTGGTCGAGGGCGACGAAGGGATCGACGGCAAGGATTCCCAACTTCACGTATTCCGGCAGGAACGAGCCGGCGTCGTCCCGGGAGAGACCGAAGGTCGTCTGCGTGAGGTCGTTGGTGCCGAAGGAGAAGAACTGTGCAACTTTCGCGATCTCGTCCGCGGTCAGGCATGCCCTGGGAAGCTCGATCATCGTCCCGACGAGGTAGTCCACCTTGATCCCCTCCTCCTCAAAGACCTTCTCGGCGGCTTTAATGACAACCTCCCGCTGCAGCTCCAGTTCCTTGACGATCCCGACAAGGGGTATCATGATCTCCGGGTGTACGTCGACGCCTTCCTTCTTCACCACGCACGCCGCCCTTATGATCGCCGTGGCCTGCATCTCCGATATCTCGGGATAAATTACCCCGAGGCGGCATCCCCTGTGTCCGAGCATCGGGTTGAACTCGTGGAGCTCCTCCACCTTCTCCTTTATACTCTCAGGCTTCACCCCCATCTTCTTTGAAAGCTCTTTGATCTCGTTGTCTGTGTGGGGAAGAAACTCGTGGAGGGGTGGGTCGAGAAGCCTGATCGTAACCGGACGCTCCTTCATGACCCTGAATATCCCCTCGAAGTCCCCCTGCTGCATCGGTTCGATCTTCTTCAGCGCCTTTCTCCTCGCCTCACCGTCGTCGGCCAGAATCATCTCCCTTACCGCATCTATTCTGTCCCCCTCGAAGAACATGTGCTCCGTTCTGCAGAGACCGATTCCTTCCGCCCCAAAGTCGACGGCCACCTGGGAGTCGTTGGGGGTGTCGGCGTTGGTGCGCACCTTGAGCCTCCTTATCCCGTCGACCCAGCCCATGAGGGTCCCGAAGTCCCCGGAAAGCGCCGCCTTAACCAGGGGCATCTCGCCCGCCATCACCTCGCCGGTGCTTCCGTCAAGCGTAATAAAGTCCCCCCTCTTGATCGTTCTGTTTCCCACGGTGAGCGTCTGCTTCTCGTAGCTTACCCTGATGTCGCCGGCGCCTGCGACGCAGGGTTTTCCCATCCCTCTCGCCACGACCGCCGCGTGGGAGGTCATCCCCCCCCGGGCCGTCAGGATTCCCTGGGCGGCGTTCATGCCGTGGATGTCCTCTGGCGAGGTCTCGATCCTCACCAGGATCACCTTCTCTCCGACCTTCGCCTCCTTCTCGGCGTCGTTGGCGGTAAAGACGACCTTTCCCACCGCCGCTCCGGGGGAGGCGGGAAGCCCTTTGGCGATCACATCCCTGTCAGCCTTCGGGTCTATCATCGGGTGGAGTAGCTGGTCGACCTGGTCCGGGTCGAGGCGAAGCACCGCCTCCTCCTTTCCTATCAGCCCCTCTTTCACCATCTCCACGGCTATCCTCACGGCCGCCTGGGCCGTCCTCTTTCCGGTCCTCGTCTGAAGCATCCAGAGCTTTTCGTTCTGAATCGTAAACTCGATATCCTGCATCTCCTTGTAGTGTTTTTCGAGCTTCTTGTATATCCCGACCAGCTCGCCGTACTGCTTCGGCATCTCCTCCTCGAGGGAGGTCATCGACTCTTCCCTCTTCTTCGCCCTGTTTATCGGCTGGGGCGTCCTGATTCCGGCCACCACGTCCTCCCCCTGGGCGTTCTTCAGGTACTCGCCGTAGAAGACGTTCTCGCCCGTCGAGGGGTCCCTCGTAAAGGCGACTCCGGTGGCGCAGTCATCACCCATGTTTCCGAAGACCATCGCCTGGACGTTGACCGCCGTTCCCCAGTGGGCGGGGATCTTGTTGAGATTACGGTATGTTATGGCCCTGGGATTGTTCCACGATCCAAAGACCGCTCCTATCGCCCCCCAGAGCTGATTCATCGGGTCCTGGGGAAAATCGACTCCCAGCCTCTCCTTTATGGCCCTGACGAAGCGATCCGCCAGGTCCTTAAGATCCTCCGCAGTGAGGTCGAGATCCAGCTCTATCCCCAGCTCCTTCTTCTTCTTCTCGATTATCACCTCGAAGGGGTCTTCCTCGTCCTCGCTCTCCGGCTTTAGCCCCATCACTACGTCGCCGTACATCTGGACAAGGCGCCTGTAGGAGTCGTAGGCGAAGCGCTCGTTTCCGCTCTTCTTTATCAGGCCCTTCAGGGTCTCCTCGTTCAGCCCCAGGTTGAGGACGGTGTCCATCATACCGGGCATGGAGGCGGGCGCGCCGCTCCTGACCGAGAAGAGGAGGGGATTTTCCGGGTCGCCGAACTTCGCCCCCATCGCCTTCTCGACCCTGGCGATGTTCTCCTTTACCTCCTTCTCGAGCTTCGCCGGGTATTTGCGGTCGTTCTCGTAGTAGTAGCTGCAGACCTCCGTAGAGATGGTAAACCCGGCGGGAACCGGGACCTTGATGTTTGTCATCTCGGCCAGGTTGGCCCCCTTCCCCCCCAGGAGGATCTTCATCGAGGCATCCCCCTCCGCCTTCCCCTCGCCGAAGAAGTAGACGTATTTGTCAGCCATATCTATATCTCCTTGACAAAATATTCTAAATCTTTATTAATCATTTCTGTCTCATCCCTGTTACGGTCCTAGCCGCTGCTTTTACAAGATTTCCCCCTGAAGCCATGAAAACCGTTTTTACGCGCCGTCAATCACTTCTCCTGCTCGATCTTCTGAAAATCGCAGATATTCATAAACAACCATTTTATCCTGCCCAGAATCGAGAGGCGGTTTTGGCGGACATCAGGGTTTTCGTCCATCACCATTACATCGTCGAAGAATTTGTCTATCGGCCCCTTGAGCTCCAAAAGCTTCCCCACCGCCTCATTGTATTTCTCTTCCACGATCAACGCCCCGACGCCCTTTTCCACCTCCTCCAATCTCTTTAAGAGCTCCCGCTCCGCACTCTCGGCGAGAAGCTTCTCGTCCACATCACCGGCTCCCTCTTCCGCGTCCTTTCCCTTTATGATATTCCCCACCCTTTTTATTGAGGTCGCCAAATCGCTGAATTCAGGGCGTTTTTTCCACACCATTATCGCCTCCGCCCTTTTCTTTACCAAAACGAGGTCGTCGATAGAAACCGTCAATACGGCGTCGACAACGTCCTGGGGGAAACCTGTGTCGGCGAGGAGGACGGCGAGCCTCCCCCGAAAGAAATCGGCAACATCGGCCTTCAGCTCATCCCTGCCCCTCGTCGCCTTCCCCTCGAGAATCTCAATCGACCTGTCTATGAAATCCACAAGCGAGAGCCTGATCCCCTTTCCCAGAATGATATTAATAATCGCTATTACGCTCCGCCTCAGGGCGTAGGGATCGGCGGTCCCGGTGGGGGTCATCCCCACCCCGAAAAATCCGCAGATCGTGTCCATCTTGTCGGAAAGCGACACGATTGTCCCGATCTCGCCCTTCGGGATGTCATCCCTCGCGCCCACAGGCATATAATGCTCGTAAATAGCCTCGGCGATCTCCGGGGCTATCCCGTCCCTCAGGGCGTACTCCCTCCCTATCTTCCCCTGAAGCGACGGGAACTCCTGGACCATCCCTGTGTCGAGGTCGGCCTTCGCCAGATAGGCCGCCTCCATCACCGCCTCCTTTTTTTCGGGGAGGATTTTATCGGCGAGCCAGCCGGAGAGCTCCCGAAATCGCATCACCTTCTCGTAGGAGGTGCCGAGCTTGGAGTGAAAAACCACCCCCTTGAGGTCCTCGACCCTGTTTTTTAACGGGACCTTCGTATCCTCCTCGAAATAGAACTTTGCGTCCTCGAGCCTCGCCACCAGGACCCTCTCGTTTCCCCTGGAGACCACCCCGTTGTCCTTCGCCTTTGTGTTGCTCACCGTGACGAAATGGGGGAGGAGTTTTCCGCCTTTGTCGACCACGCCGAAATAGCGCTGGTGGGATCGCATCGAGGTCACCAGCACATCCACCGGCAGCTTCAGGTACTCCTTCGGGAACGACCCCCCCACGGCTACCGGAAACTCGGTAAGGTAAACCACCTCGTCGACCAGCTCCGGATTGGGAAGTGGCGCCCCCCCGAAAGCCTTCGCGACATCGCCAACTCCTTCCTCGATGATCTTTTTCCTCTCCTCCGGGTCGCAGACTACGAACGCCTTTTCCAGCTTCTTGAGATAATCCACGAAATCCTTTACGGCGATCTCCCCAGGCGCCATGAACCGGTGCCCCCTCGTTTTGTCGCCGCTCTTCACGTTTCCGAAGGATACCGGGACGACCGCGCCGTCGAAAAGGGCCAATATCCAGTGGACCGGCCTCCCGAACCTGACGTCGAGGTTCATCCACCTCATGCTCTTCTTGAAGGGGATCTCACCGATCAGCCTCTCTATCATTTCGGGCAGAAGCTCCACGGTCGGCCTTCCAGCATCCTCGATTACCGCCGCGAGATACTCCCCCTTATCCGTCTCTATCCTCACAAGGTCTTCGACCTTGACGCCCTGCCCCTTTGCGAATCCCTCCGCCATCTTGTTCGGCTTACCATTCTCGTCAAAGGCCTTGGAAGCCGGCGGCCCGATCTTTTCCGTCCTCCGGGGGCTCTGGGATTTATCGAGTCCCACAGCCGTAACGGTAAGGCGCCTGGGAGTCCCGATGGTTCTTATCTTTCCCGAGATGCCGATTCTGTACTGGGAGAGGAGATCGGTCAATATCCGCTCCATCGCCTCAAGGGCGACCGGCACGAATCCCGCCGGTATCTCCTCGGTTCCAATCTCTATTAGAAGTTCGCCACTCAACTTGTCGTTCCTTATGTTTCTTATTTATTTCAAGTACTTACCGGATCAACACCCATTCCCTTATCACAAATACCGTCGACCTCAACCCCCCTCCCCTACCACTTCAGTCCGGCCCACCTGCCCATCATCGGGTAGCCCATCTCCTCCCTTACAGCGAGGTAGCCCAGGGCACACCCCCTGGCCAGGTCGCGGACCCTCCCTATGAACCTCACCCTCTCCGCCACGCTGATGGCGCCCCGGGCGTCCAGCAGGTTGAAGAGGTGGGAGCACTTCAGGCAGTAGTCGTAGGCGGGAAAGACGAGTCCCCTTTCTATCATCCTCGCCGATTCCGCCTCGCACATGTCGAACATCTTAAAGAGCATCTCCTGGTTGGATTCCTCGAAGTTGTACCTGGAGTTCTCCACCTCCCCCCGGTGGTGGACGTCGCCGTAGGTCACGCCGTGGGCCCACTGAAGGTCGTAGACGCTGTCTACCCCCTGGATGTACATGGCGATCCTCTCGATCCCGTAGGTAAGCTCGACGGAGACCGGGTTGAGGTCGACCCCCCCGGCCTGCTGGAAGTAGGTGAACTGGGTGATCTCCATCCCGTCGAGCCACACCTCCCAGCCGAGGCCCCAGGCCCCGAGGGTGGGGGACTCCCAGTCGTCCTCGACGAACCTGATGTCGTGGGCTAAGGGATCGATGCCGAAGCTTTTCAAGCTTTCGAGGTATATCTCCTGCACGTCCATTGGGGAGGGTTTTAAGATCACCTGGTACTGGTAGTAGTGGGCGAGCCTGTTCGGATTTTCGCCGTAGCGGCCGTCGGTGGGTCGCCTGGAGGGCTCCACGTAAGCCACGTTCCACGGCTCCGGCCCCAAGACCCTCAGGAAGGTCGCCGGGTTCATGGTGCCCGCCCCCACCTCAATGTCGTAGGGCTGCTGGATGATGCAACCCCTGTCCCCCCAGAAACGCTCCAGGGCGAGGATGAGCCCCTGAAAAGTAAGGGCCGAGTCTTTTGCCATTGATGTCTTCTCCACGGGAAAACCCGCCTTGACAAAAACGCGAGCTCCCCCAAAGTAAGGTTAAATTTAATTAATTATCATCAATGGGAGATAATGTCAAGAAAATTTAGGGAGGGTGGGAAAAAGTCCAAAAAAAGAGCCGGTCTGTTACTGCCGGCTCTATAAAAGTCTACTATTATTGGTCGGTTTTTCACTTTGCTCTCATCTTCCTATCATCCGCCCGGTGCTGTTCCTGTGCTCGCGTATCATCCTTAAGCAGAGTTTATTGTATATATCGTCGAACGTCATGGCCTTTTTCTCGATAACGTCGATAAGCTTGTTGAGGAGGCTTTTGATCTCGGCAATGTCGCTTTTAACGGAGCGCTTCGAGTCCCTGATCTCGATGCCGAGGTCTTCGTTGGTGACGGCGGCCTGCTGCTCTTTTCCCGCCTGCTCCACCCCTTTCTCCTCGTTCTGCTTGTTGACAATCATGGTCGAGATGTTGTTTGCGCTTTCATCGGTGAGGGAGACGGTGAGGATTTTCCCTTCGCCCGCTTGAGAAGCGAAGGCGCTCATGATGTTGTTGAAGCCGTTCCTTATCTCCTCCATTATATTGACCTCATCGGCGGGAAGGGATGCGGGCTGGAATTCTCCCTCGATCTTTGACGTATCCGCCGGAGTCTTGCCCTCCTCCTCCGGTTGTTTTGGTTTCAGTTCCTCGATGAGACCCTTCATCTCTTCCAAGGTATCATTGATTTTTTCAATATCCTCCTTTATGGCACTGATGTCGTCTTGTTTATCTTGAACCTCTGTTGACGGCTGAAAATCTGTTTTGAAGTCCTCCAGCCTTTTAAGGGTTTCTGCGTTAAAGGGCGATACTACCTCTACTTCAAGATCTTCTTCAGAAGCTTTATGACCAACCTTTGATTCATCCTTTTCTGATTTCTTGCTATCCTTATAAATAGTCAGAGGCGGATCTTCGGGGGTTCTTAAACCTTGACTTTAATAGTACAAATCCATAGTACGCATGTACGTATCCATTGCTAGAAGCCCTGCATCCTTAATACGGGAATTAACTTCCGTATCCCATTCTTTGTTGATATCCTCTTTCTTCACAAAACCTGGGGCTTTTTCCATGTATGTTTTCAGAATATCTATCCCCTCGAGAATTCGATCTTGCTTCAAATCGACTGTGGAAGTAAGATATTCCCATATCCACTCAACAATCATTAGTATAATTGCGGCGGGAATTGTTGAGCTTCCACCCCCTTTTAATGCTGAACTTGGGATTAAAACCTGTGTGCGCTTACCGTATTGAAGAACGACTCTAGCTCCTGGAACCTGTACATACTCAGCTATTTCAGTCATTTTTACATCCTCCTTGGATTTTACGGAATTTGGTTGATTCAATAGAAATCAACCAGACATTAACTATTAATCCAATTATTTCAGAATATAGGAGGATATATAAAAAATATTAACATTTGTAGCGATTTACAAAATAAAAAAAGTGGGAATAGATACCCACCTTGATAAATTAACTTAAGTATTTATCAGCTATTCTTTTGCAATCAACTTATCGCACGCTTTTTCTTCTCCATAAGTACACGCTTTTTTAAAGTCAGCAGCGGCCTCTTCCTCTTTCCCCAAGCCTTCATAGGCAAGGCCTCTCCAGTAGTATGAAGTGGACCCAATATGGTAGACAGTGAAACGGGGG
>JAFGIX010000079.1 GCA_016929395.1 Candidatus Zymogenus saltonus | reverse complement strand
ATTTTAAAAACCAACGGGGGAAACAGGCCGCATGATCCACCTTAAAACCCCCGTTTCACTGTCTACCATATTGGGTCCACTTCAAGTTTAGAGTTTTTTGAGAAAAAAGAATTGAAAGGGACTCAATTATTAGTACCACATTGTATTACTGATACTACAATTACGGCATTAGTTTGGCTCAAAAGCCCTCAACAAACACCTGAACTACCATTAAATATTATTATATCGGATTGTTATGCAGCTTTCAATCCTTCAAATAGAATGTGGGAGAAATTTTTAACAGAAATTGAAAAGCAAGAAAAGAGAGGTGATTTTTCTGAAGATGATTATATGCTTTTAAGATATTCAAAAGAAGCAAGAAACATTTTAATGGATAAAACACTCGGAGATGAAGAAGTTTTTTCAGAAGGTACTCCAAAAGAAGTACTGGAAAAAGCAAAGGAAAATATTTTAAGAATTGAAAAAGAAAGGTCTGATAATCTAGAAAAACAAATTCAGAAATTTAATGAAGTTTTGAAAAGATTTAGCGCTTTTGTAGGTCGTATTTCATATTATACTATTTTTGTTGTTCTTTTTATTACAATTGTATTGTGTTTAGGGTTGACCCTAATGAATAATTTTATTGAAATTAACTGTATAAAATTGGCAATATCATCAGTCATATTATTTGTAATTACAATTATAACTGTGACTTCAGGTGATTCAATAAAGTCATTTGCAAAAAAAATTAGTCTTCGTATAGAAAAAAGGATTTACAATTCTTTAAAAAGTCTTTTTTCTAATTAGTATATTACTCTAGATAGATTAATCTTATTAAAAATATACAGTTTAGAAATATTCTCCCCTATAATCCCTACAACACCCGTGTCAGCGCCCTGAACCCTAAGGCGTAGGCCTTTCTGAAAATCCCGATAGACAACAGGGCGCGGATTATCCTGAGGATAGGATAGAAGCCCGCCACCTCCGGCGAATAGCGGTTGTCGGAGACGTCGCCTATCTTGAACCTCCCCTGAAAGAGGCTCTTGGTGTAGGTGTATGTAATCTGGGAGATGATGTCCCAGGCCCGTTCCCGCTGGCGTTTGAGGTCCGCGTTTTTATATTCGCCCATCGCCATCGTCACAGGCTCCGTCAGGTGGTATACGGCGACCCTGCTTCCCATAAGCTCCCTCGCCGACCAGAGGAGATACATACAGCCGGTGCAGTAGGTGACGAGGCCGTCGGCCCCTGCGTCTTCCGCCTCCTTCAGCTTTCTCATCGCCCCCTTCATTATCTCGAAGGGCACCCTCACCTTCGGGATGTCCGCCGCGCCCCGCCCGAAGCCGCAGCAGAGGGAGTCGTACCGGATGTGGTCGAGCTCCACGATCTCGGCGCCGACGGCTTTTAGGACCTCCCGGGCGGCGTCGAAGATAGCGTCCCCCTCCGCCTTGGCGTAGCAGCTGTCGTGTACCGAGAGCCTGAGCCCAACCTTCTTCTTTAACTCGACCTTACCGAATACCGTCTTTTTGCCCTTAAGGGCGTCCTTGAGCGCGTGCGTGAACGATTTCGTTTCCGCCTCGATCCCGTATATGTCCGGCCTGAGGTCGCTCATAAGGAGGTTCACGGCGTCGGTCAGGATGTAGACCACACCATTGCCGAGGGCGTCGTAAAAGCTCTTCACCGTGGAGCCGATCTCCTCGACCACCTCTGAGTATCCCGCCTGCATCAGGTAGGCGCCGCTCTCCCAGTGGCCGATCGGGTCTATCACGGTGAAGTTGTCAAAGAGGGGGGAGTCGGTTATGTGGGGGAAGAGGTGGCCGTAGTTTCCGAGGATCAGGGGGTTTTTCTTTGGGGGTGATCCTTCGAGGATGCCCTTCTCGTTTTCTGCCCATTTGCGAAACCGGCTTCTCTCGCCGTCGGTGGCCAGGCTGTTCAGCATCGTCCAGGCGTTGTCCTTCCTGTTCGGACAGACAAAGCCGAATATCGGGGGCGCTCCCTTTTCCTTGTAGATGTCGTTCCACCTCTCTAAAACGAGGTAGTAGGGATCGGCGTCCTTTGGGCAGTATATGTTGCAAGAAAAGCAGGAGGAACAGCGGCCCAGCACCTTCTTCGCCCCCCTTCCGGAAATCCCCTCGATCAATTGCGTAATCGCCTCCTTAGCCGAGTCGGAGTCCATCTGAACTTCCGGGCACTTCTCGAGGCAGACGCCGCACTTGTCGCATTTATCGTATTTGAACTTCAATTAATCACTCCCTTGAGAGATTAGAATTGATTATTGCAAAAAGAAAGCCAACTTTCCGGGCCACGGCGAAAACACTGCCGAGGCTCATATGGGTGACCGTCTCCGAAATCCTACGACGAAAGTTTTTTCAGGCTCTCCTCGTAGACCTTGAGGTCGTTGTCGCTGAAGAGGACGAAGCGGACAAGCTCTATCTCGGGGTGGCTTTTCATGTAGTCGATGACGGTTACCAGCGCCGTTTTCGAGGCGTCCGCTATCGGGTAGCCGTAGACGCCGGTGCTGATGGAGGGGAAGGCTATAGACTTTATCTCCTTTTCAGAGACGATCTCGAGGCACTTTCTGTAGGCGGAGGAGAGGAGCTTCTCCTCCCCCTTCGTTCCCCTCTTGTAAATGGGGCCGACGGCGTGGATTACGTACTTCGCCTTGAGGTTTCCCCCGGCCGTGATGACGGCGCTTCCGGTGGGACAGCCGCCGATCTTCCTGCACTCCTCCATGATCTTCGGCCCCCCCGCCCTGTGGATTGCGCCGTCTACGCCCCCTCCCCCACGAAGCCCGCTGTTTGCGGCGTTGGCTATGGCGTCGGTGGATTCTTCTGTGATGTCCCCCCTGACGAGGGAGAGAGTTCCTGTTCCTATCTTGACTTCCATAACAGACCCCCCCTAGATCTTTATGGTGGTTCGATGGGACAATTATAGTAAAAACCGATGAAAATGACAAGCCGTTTCTACGCTGTAAATATTTGTGTCTCCTCGTCATCCGCTTTCGGAAGGCTTTTTAAAAAATCCCCGTCAAGCATTACTGTTGACATGAACGGATAGTATCTGATACTATTTAAACAAAATCGTTTGCAAGGTAAAGGAGGTAAAGATATATGACAAAGGATAAAAGGAAAAAGGTGATCTTAAGAAGGTGCGACTCTTACAACGAGGCCGTCATATCGGGGATAATAAAGGAGTCGCTTACCGACCTAGGTATCAAGCCGAATGGGAAGACCCTCATAAAACCTAACGTCGTCACGGCAAACAAGGCGTATATCTTCGATTCCTACACCCACCCCACCGTTATCGGGTCCGCGGTCGACGTCCTTCGCTCAATGGGGGCGGCCGACGTCACCGTGGGTGAGTCGGGGGGCTACGGCATCCCGTCGAGGCTCTTTCTGAAGGAGTCAGGCTACTTCAAGATGGGAAAGGAGAAGGGGGTAAGGGTGGTGGACTTCAACGAGGAAAAATATTACAAGGTTCCCCTGAAGAAGGGGATGTGGCATAAATCGATGCGGGTGGCGAAGAGCCTCCACAACGCCGACTTTAAAGTCTGGATGCCGAAGCTGAAGTACCACATCTGCTGCACCATAACCAACGCCCTGAAACTCAACATCGGAATCCTGACCCACGCCGAAAGGATGCTCTACCACGACGACAGGCTGAACGAGAAGATAGTCGATCTTCTGGAGATCGGCTTTCCGAACGTGGTCATCTCGGACGCCGTTAAGATCGCCCACGGCTACGAGTCCGCCCCGAAGCCCTTCGATCTGGGATTGATACTCGTCGCCAATGACCCGCTGGCCGCGGACGCCGTCGGGGCTAAGATATTGGGCTTCAAGCCGGAAGACGTAATCCACCTTGTCATGGCGAGCGAGCGTGGATACGGCTCCATCGCTGATGTGGACATCGAGGTGACCGGCGACGTGACGATAGAGGAGCTCGCGAAAAAAACGAAGGGGATAGTAAGCGAGTATCAGGACATCCATAAGGTGGACACACCGATAAAATTCTACACCGGCAATGACCCGGACAGGGGGCGTTTCTGCTACGGAGGCTGCCTCGCCGCCCTTAAAGGTTGTCTCGGGACGATAGACGCCAGGAGGCCCGGATCGGTGAAAAATGCCCGCCCCGGCGGGATCGTGACGGGCGTCTACAAGGGGGACGTAATTCACCCGGACGGCCCGGTGCTCCTTATCGGGGACTGCACCAAGGTCCTGGGAAAGCTGGAGGCCAAGAAGGTAAAGCGGATCAAGGGGTGCCCCCTCGGGACGAAAATGCTGTTTGTTACGCTCCCACGCACCTTCGGGATGCCGAGCCCCCTCTTTGACCCGAGGGACGCCGTGCTCTTCATATACAACTCGGTCGTTAAGGGGATGAGGAAGGTCTCAAATATTATCTTCACGAGAAAGTGATACGCCCTCTTCTTTTAGCCGAGCGGGAGTTTCCGGATACGAAGGAAAGCGATCGTGTTTTGGTGAGACCGAGGGCTTCGATGAGGTTTTGAAAGGCTAAATATTTAAAAAACTTTACAGCCGATTCAAACTGGAACTCATCTTTTATTGTGCTGATTTTTTGTGACGAGAGGGGAGGGGACAGACGGTTTAAGCCTTCGGCCTTTTATAATTTGACTGTTAGTTGTTGAATCTATCGATTTGAGTCTATTTCATTTCGCCTTTTCAATTTGACTTTCTCTCTTTCTACAGGTAAGATCAATGGGCTTCAACACCGGCATAATAGGCCTCCCCAACGCGGGGAAATCCACCATCTTCAACGCGCTGACCGGGGCCGCTGCCCAGACGGCGGGATACCCCTTCACCACTATCGATCCTAACAGCGGGATTGTCACGGTGCCGGATGAGAGGCTCAACCAGATAGCTGAGATAACAAAGCCAAAAAAGATCACACCCACATCGATGGAATTTGTCGACGTTGCGGGGCTGGTCAAGGGCGCGAGCAAGGGCGAGGGTCTCGGAAACCAGTTTCTCGGCCACATCAGAAACCTGAATGCGGTAATCCACGTGGTGCGCTGTTTTGTCGATGAGAATGTGGCACACCCGGAGGGGGATATCGACCCCGGGCGGGACATCGGGATCATCGAGACGGAGCTGATCCTGGCCGACCTCGCGGTCGTCGAGAGGAGGATAGAAAAGGTCAAAAAGACCGCCCAGTCGGGGGACAAGGAGGCCAAGGAGTCCCTCGTCGTATACGAGTCTGTAAAGGACATCCTCGATTCGGGAAGGCCGACGATCGATTTCCTGTCAAAATGTGAGGGCGGTACTGATTTTACTGCCGCCTTTACGGAGATGAATCTCATCACGGCGAAGCCGATGCTGTTTGTCGCCAACATAGACGAGAACTCCCTCCCGGACGGAAACGACCACTCGAGGCGGGTCCAGGAGATCGCCGCCGACGGGGAGACGACGGCGGTTGTCATATCCGGGAAGTTCGAGGAGGAGATTCTGTCTCTTGACCCGGACGAGCGGGACGAATACCTCAAAGAGTCCGGCCTTGCAGAGACCGGTCTTTCCCGGATCATCAAGGAGGGTTACCGCCTCCTCGACCTGATCACGTTTTACACCGCCGTGGGGCCGGAGCTGAGGGCCTGGTCGATTCCGAGGGGAACCAAAGCCTCCGTGGCCGCCGGGAAGATCCACACCGATATGGAGCGGGGCTTTATAAGGGCAGAGGTGATAACCTTCACGGATCTCGAGGCGATCGGCTCCGAAGAGGGAGTAAAGGAGGAGGGGAAGATAAGGACGGAGGGAAGGGATTACATCGTTGAGGACGGCGATATCATCAGAATAAAATTCAACGTATAATCTTAAAAAATAACAAAATCTCTTGACTTTTTGATATTCTCTGATAGAATTATTCCAACTTGGTGGGGGTCGGCCCAAATGGGATGACGCCCACCAAATCTTTAAAAACCTGAAGGCTCCTTGGAGCCTTGACTCCTTGCTCGGGGAGTGGAGAAGTGGAAGGGGGCACGGAAAGAGGGTTTGACTGTGTGCCGAGGGATACGGTATCGTTTCTTGGACGTGGTCGGGCATCGTACCCTGTGCTCAATAACACCGTTCTCCAAACAGCCCCGGGCTTTTTATCCGAAAGGAGGTGAAACTTAGATGCGTACCTACGAGACCATCATAGTCCTCGACCCCGATCTTTCAGACGAAGACAACGAAAAGGTAATAAAGAAGATTGAAGGTGTCATCGAAAGCCAGAAAGGGAGCATTGTATTTATCGACCACTGGGGGAAGAGGAAGCTTGCTTACCGTGTCAAGAAGAAATTCAAGGGAGACTATTACCGCTTCATATACTACGGCTCCGGAAATATTATTTCCGTCTTGGAGAGAAACCTGAGAATAACCGAGGAAGTGTACAAATTTCTCACGGTTAAAATAGCCGATGAAGAGATAGAAATAGAGCCGGAAAAGATCGAAAAGCTGGAGAGATTTGAGGGCGAAGATCAAGACGTCCTTTCTCCATCCGGCTTTAAAGATATAAAGGGAGATGCCGATGATATGGAGACGGATGAAGTCACGGGCTCCGATGACTTTGAAGAGGAGAAAGAGGATTAGAATACGGCGGTATAGTCCTGTTTCTCCCGTTTGGGAGGGAAAGTAAGCGGCGAGCCGCCTTGATGATCTGTTGAAATATCGGATGCACAATTGCAGGGGCGATATCGGTAAATGGTAAACGGCCGCTCTTGCATTCAAGGAGAGGAAAGTAGATGACAACTGTAATGAAAAAGAGGGGCTTTCATAAGAAGAAGTCGTGCAAGTTCTGCGCAAATCCTTCTATGAAAATCGATTATAAAGATCAGAAGTCTCTGAAATTTTTTGTAACGGAGAGGGGGAAAATCATCCCCAGGAGAATATCGGGAAACTGCGCCAAACACCAAAGGGAGCTGAACACCGCCATAAAAAGGGCGAGGATACTGGCCCTGTTGCCCTTTGCCTCCACCACCTCGAGGTTCTGAGGCTTAAAAATACTCGGTACGACTTGATAGTCAGCGGAGAGGGATTATTTCTGCGGCCCCGGTTTGTTGGAGCAAAAGCGCGAGGCGGATCGTGGTCTCGGCGATCTGTTGACGGGGGGGTAAAGAGGCCCGGATAGAGGGAGCCCGGCCGTCAATTCGTCCCGGCTGTTTCAAAAAAAACACTAATGAGTCAAAGGATATGGAAATAATTCTATTGAAAGACGTTAATTCCCTGGGAAAGACGGGGGACAAGATAAAAGTCGCCCCCGGATACGCCAGAAACTACCTGATCCCGAAAAAACTGGCCCTCAAGGCCACAAAGGGAAATCTGAAAAGACTGGAAGAGATGCATCATCAGGACGAGAAGGCAAAGGAGAGAGATAAGGCGAGCGCCCTGGTCCTGAAGGAGAAGATCGAGGCCCTCAGGTTGACGATGATAAAGCCCGCCGGGGAGGAGGACAAGCTATTCGGCTCGGTCACGTCCACCGAAATCGCCGCGGCCCTCTCGATGGAGGGGATAGATGTGGATAAGAAAAAGATAGTCATCGACGAGACGATAAAAAGGCTCGGCGATTACACAGTCTCCGTAAAGCTCTTTTTTGGGGTGGTGGCAAGTCTCAAAATCGAGGTCGTGAGGGAAGGGTAGCTCAACCGGGGGGCTGACGAGGGGCGGTAAGGTAGTGGTGGGGAATGGTGAGGGGGTGTAGGGGGGGTAGGAGGGGGGGGTATGGGTGAAAGAAGGGGACATTGATAAAAACACGATAATTTCTTCAAGATACGGAAAATATTCAATCCGATCGGTTTGGGGATAAAAACCGGTGTGCGGATGTTGATAATCCTGATTCCTTCCTGAAAAGTCTTGTATCCCCTGCATCCTTTATGTATACTCGAAAGATAGATCCCACAACGAAAATATCGGGAGGATGGTATGGCTACACCTATTTCAGATAAGGCGGCAAAAGAGGTCTTGAGGATTCCTCCCCAGAATCTTGATGCGGAGAAGTCGGTATTGGGTGGGATCCTGCTGGAAGACAAGGCTATAGCCAAGGTCCTCGATATCATAGCCCCGTCGGACTTCTATCGCAAGAACCATGGGGATATCTTCACCGCAATGATCGAACTCTTCGACAAAAACGAGCCGGTTGACCTCGTGACCTTGTCGAACGCCTTGAAGAAGAGGGGAAGGCTCGAGGATATAGGCGGTCTCGCATATCTCACCTCCCTCGTTGAAGAAATTCCCACCGCCGCAAACATCCATTATTACGCAAAGATAGTAAAGGAGAAGTCGGTCTTAAGGAACCTGATTACGATCTCGGGCGAGATCACGGCCGATGCTTACGAGGCGGCTAAGGAAGTCGACGAGATCCTGGACGAAGCCGAGAGCAAGATTTTTAAAATATCCGAATATAAGATAACCACGGAATATTCAAATCTAAAACCGATCATAAATGAAAGCTATAAGAAGTTTGAAAAGCTGTATGACAAGATAGAGCCGATCAGCGGAGTTCCGACCGGCTTTCATGAATTGGATAAAAAGACGTCAGGCTTTCAGATTTCCGACCTGATAATAATAGCGGGCCGCCCATCCATGGGGAAGACGGCCTTGGCGCTTAATATCGCAAGGAATTGTGCCGTTGATTTCAAGGTCCCGGTATTGATTTTCTCCCTCGAGATGTCAAAGGAACAGCTTGCGCTAAGGCTTCTGTCATCGGAGTCTAAAATCGACTTGGTGAGATTGAGAACCGGAACACTTAAAGAGTCGTGGGACAGACTGGGAAGGGCGGCGGGCATGCTCTACGAAGCGCCCATCACAATTGACGACACGGCGAGCCTGAATCCCCTCGAGATGCGGGCAAAGGCCAGAAGGCTGAAGGCGGAAAGGAATATCGGCCTTGTCGTTGTGGATTACCTCCAGCTCATGACCGGCATGGGAAGGGCGGAGAGGAGGGACCTAGAAATATCCGAGATATCGAGGTCTCTCAAGGCGATGGCAAAGGAGCTGAACGTTCCGGTGGTGGCCCTCTCCCAGCTCAGCAGGGCCGTTGAGAGCCGCGAAAACAAGAGGCCGATCCTGGCCGATCTCAGGGAGTCGGGGGCCCTGGAACAGGATGCAGACCTCATCATCTTTATCTATAGAGACGACGTTTATCGTTCGAAGAAATCGGAAGAAGAGCAGTATGTAAAAACAGACAAAAGCGTGGCCGAGATCATAATAGGGAAGCACAGAAACGGGCCGACCGGCATGATCGAGCTAGCCTTCCTGAAGGAATATACCCGTTTCGACAATTTGTCCAAGATGGAAGAGCCGAGCGGCGCTCGCTTTTGAGGTCGTCCCGTGGCAGGCATTCGGATGGGGAGCTGGAAATTTTTTAGCCTTATGTTGTTTGTACTCGGAAATTCATTTGAGGTGTTGCATACGAAAAAGTTCTTGACTTTATAAACCATTTTATTCTATCTTCATAGCTCAAAAAAGTTTAACCCTTTGGGCCGTTAACTCAGTCGGTAGAGTATCTGCCTTTTAAGCAGAGAGTCACTGGTTCGATCCCAGTACGGCCCACCAGAAATATTAATATCAAGCAAAGGTCGGGAGATTTCCTGGCCTTTGCTTTTTGAAGTCCTAAAGGAAAAACTACATTTCTTTAAAATCGTCGCAGCATTTGGTATTATTCAGTTCCTCTTTAAAGCTGTCTATGATTGCCGCCAAAAGCCTACATTTGCCTTAATAGAGTCGAGGAGGATTAAAACTCTTTAAATAGTTTCTATGATGAATCGAAAGGCACTATATATGACAACAACCGAGCCCGCTAAAAAGAAACCTGATTTGCCGGGATCCGAGGATGTCAACCGCATTATGGGCATTAAGGAATGGGGACTGATCTTAATCCTGTCCGTTATATGGGGCGGCTCGTTTTTCTTCATCGGCGTTTCCGTGAGAGAGATAACGCCGCTGACGGTGGTGATGTTCAGGGTCACGATCGCGGCCGCGGTTCTCCTGATCGTTGTGCGCGTAAAAAAAGAGCGGATGCCGACATCGCCGGGTATCCTGGGCGGCTTTTTTATCATGGGTGCATTGTTCAACGTAATCCCATTCAGTCTGATAGTCTGGGGGCAGACCCATATTGAAAGCGGGTTTGCCAGCATATTAAACGCCACAACGCCTATTTTCAGCGTAATCCTTGCCCACTTTTTAACACGGGAAGAACGATTGACGGCCAACAGAGTCACGGGAGTATTGATAGGATGGCTGGGAGTTACCATTCTAATCGGGATCGAGTCCCTAAAGGGGTTTGGTATTGAAGTAATCGGGCAGATTGCCGTTCTGGGGGCGTCGTTGTCTTACGCGTTCGGGGCCATTTATGGGGTTCGTTTTAAAAACATGAGTACATCTGTTGTAGCGGCCGGAATGGTCTGCAGCTCGAGCTTCATGATTACCCCCTTGGCGCTGTTTATTGAGAAGCCTTGGCATCTATCTCCGGGTGTCTTGACGATTCTGGCCCTGTTCGGGCTCGCGGTTATTTGTACTTCGTTGGCGTACCTTATCTATTTTCGTATTTTGGCCGTTTCCGGCCCCACGAACAGTCTTCTGGTTACGTTTCTGGTTCCCATTAATGCAATATTACTCGGTTATCTTTTTTTAGGAGAGCGGCTCGGATGGAACGCCTTTGCAGGAATGGGGACAATATTCCTGGGCCTGGCGGCCATAGACGGCAGATTGATAAAAACGTTTAAAAGGAAAGAAAAGGGGTAGTTTCGCCGGATATGATGCTTTATCCATTCCTGGATAACCGAACATCGTCGACTCGAGTGCTTTTGATTTATTCCAAAATAGTACAATAAAACTCGACAATTTTACAAGTATCGTAAATTACAAATTGACAATTGCACTACTCCACACTAAAATTATAAATATACGAAATTTTACTGGAGGTATCGTGTGAAAAATCGATGTTTCAGACTGGCGGTGCTCTTTCTCGCCTTCTCTTTTTTAACGATCGGCTCCGCCGCAATTCCTGCGGAAATCGGGGATTTTACCATCGAGATCTGCCACGGCGGATTCGTTCCGCTGGATCGTGCCAACGGGATGGTGTTCAAGGTTGCAATAAAATCGGACACCGACGTGGCGATAAAGGACCTGGTCATAGAGACGAAGTGGTGGGACATGATGAACAGGCTTAACTACAAGCATGTCGACAATAAGACGATCGCAGGCGCCGAGATAGCGTGCCAGGACACCCCCGACGTCATTTACATAACGGGGGCGATGGGGACGATCGACGGGGTTAAATACGACCTGATAAAATATATCCGCGTCGTGAGACCCGAAGAGATGGGGATCGACCCGGGCGGCTATGCGGTCAAGGAGCTCGTTGTCAGGCCGAAATGAAAAAGGGCCCACTTGGATTTAGTTATAAGTTGAAGTATTTGAAACGATATTAAAAAAAGGGGTGTTTAATGAAAACATTTTTAAGGGCGGCCGTCGTTACCATGCTGGTACTTCTGGCCGGTATCCTTCTGGCCCGGGATGCATCGGCTAAAGTCATTATAGACTACGTGGACGAGACACATTCCAAGTATTTCACCGTTCACGGGCCAAACAAGATAAACTTCGAGTTTCCCTTTCACACCGTGAATTTCTGGGTGAAGGTCCAGGAGCCGAACGGAAGCGTCGTGGACTTCGATCTCAACAAGGGAGAGATCATCAACTTGAACGCCCATGGAATGCATACCATTACGGTCTACTCGAAGGGGGGGGTCGGACTGTTTTACGCCGCCTACCACACCACGGAAACGGGGTATGAGCACGGCAGCAACCGTAAACCGATGTGCTACACGCCGAGGAGCGATGTAAGAACCAATAAGGGTACGGCATACGGGTATCTCAAGTCGGGGCACAACTGCAAATGGATGATCGTAGACAACACGGGTGAGGTGAGGCTCGACTTTTCGTGGGCCGAGAACTCCCCGGTCAGCACGAGCCCGGTAAAATTCCGCGTCAAGATTGAAACCGAGGGAGGCTACGCTACGGGCCTGATTCGTCCCAACAGCGTGCCCGGCCATACGAACATCAAGACGTTGGGGGACTGGGAGCTGAATCGCAACACAATTCCCTTTTTGTTGCAGGGCGGGGGCGTATTCTACGTGACGATCTACTGCACCAGCGGCAGGGGGGACTGGAGCAGCGTTTTTTACCCGACGGGTAAAAAACCGGGTACGGTAAAGCCGTCCGGCGAAGACCATCATCATCATCATGGAAGTAACAGCATCGTAGGCAAATGGGCAATGACAAACAAGGTGACTACTGTCGGTGGTCGTACCTGTTCATGGACCTTCAATGCCGATGGAACCTTTTTCCATCACTGCCAGGTGCTCTCTCATGACGGATCTTGGCAAAATCTGTATTATCAAGGGACATATAAAGTGACTGGAAATACCGCGGAGATACAATTTAAGACTAGATGGTTTACACCACCGGATAAGGATTGGGTGCCGTATAATAACCGTTACAGTTTCAATTTTGAGTTTTTAGACGGCAATAGGATGAAAATATCTACGTATGGTTACGTATACACAAGGCAACAATAGAACCGCATTAGAGATAAATTCAATATTGTTGTAGACATATCAAAGATATGGTTACCCGGCTTGAGTCCTTGACTTATGGGCCCTGCATGGAGCCGGGTGCTGTTGTTCGCATAGTTTAAAAAACGGGATGAAGCTTTTGCAAACTTTTTTGGTCACGCGGTAAACCGCCCTGCGTTTGTTTATCGATGTTCAAAAACCCTTGGAGGGAAAACAACATGAAAAACAAGAGAATCTATTTGATAATTATTTCGCTGTTGACGGCGGTATTGCTTGCCTCCGGCAATGCCTATGCGGTGACGGAGAGCGGCCATATCTCGGAGCTTTACGCCCCCGGCAGCTACTCGTTTACGGTAAATGCCGGAAGCGACCCCCTCGTGGAGATAACCTTCACCTATCCAAGGGGCACCGCCGATTTCCACGTGACCGTCACGACGGGATTGGGCCCAGGCGGAAAGCCAAAACATGTAGATTACGACCTGGATGATTCAAACGTAATACAGCTCAGGGGCGGCGGTGAATTTAACATTACCGTATGGTCGATGGAGGGGACGGGCAATTGGTCAGCGGAGTACGAGGTCGATTCCGGCGGCGGCTGCCCGAAATGGCCCGATCAGATGAGCCGCTATATCACGGTTTCCGAGCTCGGCGGGTGCAGCTGCTGGGAGCTGAGGATCCTTCGCAACGAGATCTACGCCAGGCACGGAAGAAAGTTCAAGAGCAAGGATTTGCAGGATTACTTCGCAGGTCAGCCCTGGTATTCGATAGACCCGAACAATCTCAACGGGGACAAGGGGCAAAACGAATACGAGAAGAAGAACACCGCCACGATTTTGAACGAAGAAAGGGGAAGGGGCTGCAGGTAAAGCCCGACTCTACTGCGGCCTCTTCCTGGTTTTTCCCAATCTCCAGAAGCTCGTCCGTCACGGGGACTGTTCGCCGGCGGCCGACGGTATTTATGAAATTCCGGTTCTTGGATTCCGTGGATTTTCCTTGATAGAGACCCGGGGCTGAAAAATGAGAAGACCAAGACCCTTTATCTATTCGATCTGTTTGGTTTCGTGTTTGGTTTCAATAATCCTCCTGTTTTGTTTAACGGCGGTCGGGGTCGGACCGCCGGGAGCACCGGGGGGCCCGGGAAATCTCGGGGGCCCTGAAGTGGTCGACTCCCCCCTCCTCTTTGCGGCTGAGACCACGGTGGAAATTGGGGCCGAAAACGCGCCAGGACCGGCCGGTATCTCGTCCTTCGCCCCAAAGATCATCGACAGGCCCATAGAGTTCGGCGACGAGCGAAAGATGCTCACCCTCGACTACATCCACAAACATTACGACCCGAAAGCCCGATCCATCGAGATAACGCCCAAGATGATCGTCCTCCACTGGACCGCGATCTGCGGCATGGAGGCCTCCTGGAACACCTTCAACAGGGTCCACATCAGCGCGAATCGTACCTACATAGCCAGGTACGGCGACGTCAACGTGTCGGTCCATTTCCTCGTCGACAGGGACGGCACCATATACAGGCTGATGCCAGAGACGACGATGGCCCGCCATACCATCGGTCTCAACTGGTGCGCAATAGGTGTCGAGAACGTCGGCTCGAACAGTGTATGCACCCTGACCGGGGCCCAGGTGGAGTCGAACGCCGCGCTGGTGCGGTACCTCGCGGGAAAATACGGAACGATCGAATACCTGATCGGGCATTACGAATACGGCGCCTTCAGGGGAACGCCCCTGTGGAAGGGGCTGATTCCCGACTACTTTACCCACAAGATCGATCCGGGGGAGTCCTTCATGGCCGGGGTCAGGGGCAGGCTGACCGATCTCGATCTCAAGTCAGGCCGGTAAGGCAGTAAATAGCATGGAATATAGCAATCTCTCATCTTCAATACTTCTGACAATCTAAGAAATTTTCACGCCGTCGTATACCTGCGTTTTTTAAAGAGCATCCTTTGTCTTAATATAGTGTCCGTTTTATTTACAAGGAGTAAAATATGAGACTATCAAAGACGATTTTTATTGCATCCTTGATCTTTATCGCTTTCAGCTTTTCCGCCAAAAGCGCATCGGCTACCGTCATTATCGACTACGTGGACACGACACATTCCAAGTGGTTTACCGTTCATGGGCCGAACAAGATCAACTTCGAGTTTCCCTTCCACACCGTCAATTTTTGGGTGAATATCAAGGAGCCGAACGGAAGCGTCGTGGACTTCGATCTCAACAAGGGAGAGATAATCAACCTGAACGCTCACGGCATGCACACCATTACGGTCTACTCGAAGGGGGGCTGCGGGCTCTTTTACGCCGCCTACCACACCACGGAGACCGGATACGAGTACGGCAGCAACCGCATCCCGATGTGCACCACGCCGAGAAGCGGGGTAAGGACCAATACTGGCACGGCTTACGGTTATCTCAACTCGGGAAAAAACTGTAAATGGATGGTCGTGGACAACACGGGTGAGGTGAGGCTCGATTTCGCGTGGGCCGAGAACTCCCCGGTCAGCACGAGTCCGGTCATATTCCGTGTCAGGATCGAAAACGAAAAAATGCAGCAATTGGGAGATTGGGAGCTGAATCGCGGCACAATCCCCTTTCTGTTGCAGGGCGGGGGCACTTTTTTTGTGACGATCTACTGCACCGGCGGCCGGGGGGACTGGAGCTGCATTTTCTACCCGACGGGCAATAAACCGCCCGCCGAAGACCATCATCATGGAGGCGGCAGTATCATCGGCACATGGGCAACGACAAATCCGGTGGTTGTGGGCGCTACTCTCTGTACGTGGGCTTTCAATGCCGATGGAACGTATTTTAACAGCTGTAAGACACTCAGGGAGACCGGTGTTTGGTATGTGGTGAGTCATAAAGGAACATATGAAGTGGCCGGGAATACCGCGATAATACATGTTAAGTATAGAAGCCATGGTGGAGAACCCTGGGTGCCGAGTGATCACAACTATCATTTCAATTTTATACTTGAGGGCAATAAGCTTACTGAATCCAAGTATGGCACGGTATTCACGAGGCAATGAGAAAATCGCCGTGATTTTTAGTGTAATATCTTTTTAGTCATACAGGCATTAGTCCTGCACCCGTTTATCGATGCCTAAAAACCCCTTTGGAGTGGTGACGGAGGGAGAATTTCCGGCCCTTTGACTTGATGGGAGAAACCCGGTTCGAGTTTATGTGAAACCGTGTTTAAACTCCGACCAAATCCTTTCGACATTGATTGATATTGCCATATTGATATTGACATCTCTTTTGATTCAGGGGTAGAATGAAGCCCTGTCCAATTTTATAATATGACGAAGTTGAAGCCTATGACGGAAAAAGAAGACGAAAAGAAAATCTCGCGAAGAACGCTCCTCCTCTTAGGCGTTCTGGCGTCGATGGGCGGCGTCTGGTCGTACAAGAACTGGGAGAGGATACGCTCGGCCGTAAGGGCCCCCTTCGTAAAACATTTCGACAAGAGGCCAAATATCATCGTGGTCCTCCTGGACACGCTCAGGGCGGACCACCTGGGGTGTTACGGCTACGGGAGGGGCATCTCGCCGAACATAGACGCCTTCGCGAGAGAAAGCGTCCAGTACTGGAACACGATGGCCCAGTCGAACTGGACGCTGCCGTCGATCTCGTCTCTCTTCACGTCGCTCTTCCCGCACCAGCACTCCGCCGGCCTCCCGGTAAAGAACGAGATCATGCGGACGCCCCTAAACAGAAAATTTACCACACTCGCGGAGGTTTTATCCAATGTGGGCTACCATACGATGGCCGTGACGGGAGGGGCGTACGTCTCGTTCAACGCGGGTATGGACAAGGGATTCAATGAGTTCCATGAAATAAACGCCAAGCACGATTACAAAAAGGGGTTTTTTGGGAACGACCTGCCCCTCCAGCTTAACAAGGCCACCGAGCTCATACTCGACCGTTACAGGTCCGACAGGTTCTTTTTGTTTCTCCACTCCTACGAGTGCCACAATCCCCTGATCCCCCCGAAGGGCATTGTCGACTACCTCGACCCGAATTACGAAGGTCCGCCCATAACGGGCAATATCTTCAGCGATATGGCGGCGGTGGGAAAGAAAAATCCCGATTCCTCGGGCCTTACGAGGATAAAGACGTTCTACGATGCTGAGATATTCTTCTCCGACCGCCTAATGGGCATCTTTTTCAAGGCATTGAAGAAGATAGGAATTTACGACGACGCGCTGATAATCTTTGTCAGCGATCACGGCGTAGAGTACTTCGAGCACAAGGGGTGGAGGCACGGGCTGTTGAACCTCTACGAGGAGCTGGTGAGGGTGCCCGTCATCATCAAGCACCCAAGGGGATTAGAAAAGGGAATAAACTACGACAGGCTTGCCAGATTGATCGATATTATGCCCACCATCCTGATTGACTACCTCGGTTTTAACGACAGCGACATAGAGATGGAGGGGACACCCCTCTCAAGGCCCCTCCCTGACCCCAGATCCATCAGCGAGGCGATGATGTCCGACACAGGGATGCGCCTTTTCGCCATGCGGGACGGGGACAGAAAATTCATAGTCGACAACAAGAAAAACAAGGTCGAGCTGTTCAACCTTGTAAACGATCAGGCCGAGCTTTCCAATATATCCGACGATTTCAAGAATGAGCTTGACGAGGTGTCCCTGTACTCTAAGAATGCCGAAGCTCTCTTCCTTGAAAACCTGGTGGGATCGAGGAGCAAGGGGGACTTCAAGATCGACAAAAAGAGCCTCGATTTCCTGAGGGACCTGGGATATGTCGAGTAGGCGCCTCAAGGTGTGCGGAACTATATCCTATATGACTCTCTTCCGTCTTCCCTGAATTTTAGGAACGAAAAACTTCGGCCTCTTTTTGCAGTAAAAAAATGCCCCAAATCCTCGTCCGTCGGATTAAGGGGTAAGTCTGAAAACTTGAGGGCCTGTAACAACAAAACCGGAGGGTATTGATTGCCAATCGTATTTAACGATCTGATGCCCCCTCACCTTACCCATCACTTTCTCCCTCACTTTTCATAAGGCTCCAGGTGAACGACTACATCGGCCACCTCGGGCCCTTCCTTCAGAAGAGTCCTCTTGACCTCTTTTGCGATGTCGTGACCTTCTTTCACAGTGATGCCCTTATCCACCTCTATGTGCAGATCTACCGCAAGGCTGATGCCGCTGATATAACGCGACCTGATCTCGTGGACCGCCTTTACTCCCTTGGTGTTTAGGGCTAACATCCGGATCTTTTCGACGTCCTCCTCCGGCGCCCCTCTGTCCACGAGGGTGTCGAAGGCGGGGCGGACGATCTTGAACGCCGCGTAATAGATGAAGATTGACACAACGACGGCGCCCAAATGGTCGAGAAACGCCCATCTGGGATTTATCGCCGCGCCGGCGACGGCCAGGGCCGCCGGAATCGAGCTCAACGCATCTGAGCGGTGGTGCCAGGCGTTCGCCACGAGTGGTGCGGACTTGATTCTATTGCCGACCCTGACGGTCCATTGATAGACGATCTCTTTGGAAAAAATGGAGACAAAAGCCGCCCAGAATGCAATCCACCCCGGGGACGATTCGTGATGCCTGTAAAGGGTAACGAGGGCGTTGTACAGGATTCCCGTTGCGACAATCCCCAAGACTACACCGATGCCCATTGTAACGATTACCTCGAGACGGCGGTGTCCGTGGGGGTGGGTCAAATCGGCCGGCTTGCTCCAGTATCTCACGCCGACGAGGATCGTCACGTCCGTCACTATATCCGAGAGGCTGTGAACCGCATCCGCCACAACCGCCTGGCTTCCCCCTATCGTTCCAAAGACGAACTTTAGAACGGAGAGTAGGACATTCACAACCAAGCCCCAGATGGTGACTTTCTTTATTTTCTTAGTATGTTCGAGGTCTATTTTGCCGATTTCTTTTTTGTAAGAGCTGTTTTTCAAAATATTCTCTTAAATTTCGACAACAAAACGGAAGAACCGAATTTGTTTTGGATAATTTCCATAAAGGATATATAATACAGCATTATCCGAGATTGTCAAAACGAATTCCCTTATAATGCTTTTTTTACACATTTCATGTGAATGAGAGAGTGGTTTTTACAATAACCGCATCGATGAATTGACGCTGTTTCAGGAAATCAATAAATTCGTATGCCATTTATAGGGGACTTTTATAATATTATAATAGGAGGAGATAATGCGGGAAACTTACGATCTTATTATTGTCGGTGCGGGAAGCGGCGGCTGCGCCACCGCAAAAACAGCTTCCGAAAGGGGTCTGAGCGTTCTTCTTATCGACAAGCGAAAGAGGGAAGAGATAGGCGACAAGCTCACGTTCGATACGATCCCCGCCTACGCCTTCAGGGAGCTTGACATACCTTATCCCGAAGGGAATGAGCTCGACATGAAGATGGAGAAGCTGAAGGTCTTTTCTCCAAACAGAAAACACAATTTCGAGGCCCCCCTCGACGCATATCTCACCCACAGGCTCCTCCTCGGACAGAGGCTTTTGAAATACGCCCTCGATGCCGGGGCCGAGCTCCTCCCCGAGGCCGATGTGATAAACCCCATTGTTGAGGACAACTTTCTGGTGGGGGTCAGGTGCAGGCTGGCGAACGGTTCGGAAAAGGAGCTTCGCTCGAAGGTTACCTGCGATGCCAGCGGCATAAGGGCGGTGGTGAGGGATGCCCTTCCGAAGGAGGTATACAAGGGGGAGGATATCCGCCCCGAGGACACCGTTAAGTGTTACCGCGAGGTCAGAGACCTCATCGGCGAGTGCGATTACACGCCGCCTCCAGACTATCCCGGGTGGTACTGCATCCTCCAGAACAGGGGATATTTCTGGATAGTCCCGGAGGGGGACGGGGAGGCGAACGTGGGATGCGGCCTGCCCCTTTTTGCCGACAACCCCGATCCTAAAGACGTAACGCTTGATTTTTTCGATGAACATCCCCATATCTTCGGGGAAGAGGTCTACGGCAGGGGCACGGGTCCTACCCCCTTTATCCCGATGAGGGCGGACCAGCCGGAGCTTGTCGCCAACGGATTGGTCCTTGTCGGTGAGGCCGGGTGGCAAGTAGCCACGAATTCCGGTTTCGGGGTCCCAGGGTCTATCGTTGCGGGGAAGCTTGCGGCGGGCGTGGCGGCGAGGGCTATTGAAACGGGCGACGTGAGCAGGGAAAAGATGTGGGAGTACAACGTCCTGTGGAAGAGGGGTCAGGGGGCTGTGAGGGCGTTCACGGACGGGATTCGCTTGCTTGTCCAATATATGGATCACAGCGAGCTGAACGATCTTGTCAGGCTGGAGCTGCTGGGCCCGAAGGAGTTCAGCTACCTCTGGAGGGACGAGACCTTCAGGTACAACATCTTTGAAATGGCCGCGAAGTTATTTAAAGGCATCGGCAACGTCCCCCTCCTCATGAAGGTGTTTCGCGCCTACAGGACCTGTGTGAATATCGAGAAGATATATAAAAAATTCCCTAAAGATGTGAGCGGCTTCGACAAGTGGAAGAAAAGAAGGGATGGGGCATATAAGAAACTGTTTAAGATCGTAAAAAAATAGACAAATGGACCTTAAATCCGAGATAAAGGAGAGGGCAGTATCGACCGCGATCGGTTTTGACCTCGTCGGCGTATCCGATATCGATGAGGTGGAGAGGCTAGGCTCCATGCCGGAAAGGCGCCTGAAACCGCCGTCGGAGGTCTTTCCCGACGCCAAATCCCTCCTGATACTGGGGGTCGCCGTTCGGGACGAGGCTATGAACCTCTCCGTCTCGGGCCCCTCCGCCGGCGGCATCTTCGAGGCGGGTCTGTACTATAACTTCTATTACGAGATCACCGAGACCAGGGCCTGGAGGCTTTTGAGGTGGCTCTCTGAAAAGAAGGGGGTAAGGGGAGTCCCCACCCACTCGATACACATGAAGCCTGCGGCGACGCTTGCGGGTCTCGGCTTTATCGGGCACAATACCCAGGTGGTCACGGAGAGATACGGCCCGAGGGTAAGATTCGTGGGGCTTCTCCTGGATAGGGAGATCGAGCCGGACGAGCCGTTCACCAGAGACCTCTGCGGCGAGCAGCCCCTCTGCAGGGAGGGATCGCTTTGTGTCAGGGCCTGTCCTTACAGAGCCATCGTCCCCGGCCCGTCAAAGGGGGTTGCCTTCGGGGAAAAGGTGAACATCGACAGGTGTGTTGTCTCCCACGTATCCGATATAGAAATAGACAAAAAATGGGAGAGGTTCATCCGCAGGGTCAGCGACAGGGGTTTTCTCGAGTGCACCCTCTGCAATCTGGCGTGTCCCTACGGCGCCGAGCAGGCAGTCTGAAACAAGAGGGGAGGGGCTCTAAAAAAAGTAGATTTCTTGTTACAGGCTCGGCCCTTTAGGAAGTCGGCCTGTTTAGGAAGTCGATTTTTTCGATCCAGGGCCGCCAAAAAAGGGGAGTACTTTTAAGAATAATCAAACCCTAAATTGCCGGTAATATCTTGTCGCTGCCTTTTACAAGCCTTACTGAGGAATCGGAGGCTGGGGGGTCTATTTTAACGAATCGCCGCCCTTTATTATCACCACATGCGTGATCCTTTCGATGAGTGACCCCCTCTTTCCCCCCTCCCCGAGGGACAGCTCCGAGATCACGACCCTCCCGATATTTTTGAGCCGTGGTCGCCCCATGGGGCCTCGGGTACGGTATCCCCAGGTGTCGTGGATGACATAGTGCTTCCCGTCGAACTCGCCGAGGTAGATCATCACGTGCCCGGGGAGCCGGAGGATCGTTATCCCGGGGGGCGCGCCTTCGAGCACCTTGCATTTTTCCTTGACAGGGGTCCCTTCTTCGAAGGTCCCCAGGACAACGCCGATCTTCGATTGGGATGTGGAATTTCTTGGGAGGACGAATCCGTAAACGCCGAAGACGTCCCGAACGTACGACGAGCAGTCCCAGAATCCCCACATCCCCCCCCACCCGTAAGAGATCCCGAGCATCGTAAAGGCGGTGTCGATGACACCCTTTTGGGTGTAAGTAGGATACCCCGGGTCTACCTGTGCCTTGGCGCCCAGGTATCCCCGCCTGAAGGCGAGGGAGCCGTTAAACTCCCTCGATGGAACCGACACCTCGTATATGCCCCCTCTCTTCTTTATCAGGGGCACCCTTGTCCCCAGCCGTAGACGCCCCGCGTAGTTTTTAAGCCCCCGGTCGGAGTAGAGCTCCGCCCAGGGCCCGGCCACGGTCAGAAAGTTCCTTTTCTTTATATATTTAAGAATCTCCACGCGGCTCTTGGACACACCGATGTCCTGTGTTCTGACCCACCCGGAGACATATGGAGTCACCGCAAACGACCACCGCCCGTCTTTCGTCTTGCCGAGAACGGCAAGGGGGGTGCCGAAAGACAAAAGACTCATCTGGAAATAGTCGAACTCGTAATCATCCTTCGCCTCCATGGCGATCTCTCTTGATGGAAGGACCCTGACGTCCGTCTCCCGAACCGTCATCCCCCATCGCACCTCCACGGTCTCAGGAAGTTCGTCGAGGTTCATGGCGGCCTCCATTTCGGCAAAAAAGACCTCGGTAATCGGGTAGTTGTCGTGCCCGAAGAAGGGGTGGGACTTCGCCCAGATCAACAGCTCAATAGCCTTGTCCCTCATTTCTTGGCCATTGATTCTTTTGGGAAATGAGGGGAGGTCGTTTAGGTAAACGTCCGTCTTCAACATCTCCCTGTTGAAGGCAGAGATCTCATCTTCGGTCATTACTATCTTTGTAGGATCGGCCAGCCTGTCGGACCAGAACTTCGGCGATTCCATATCCCTTGTAACGGAGGGGAGGGGCATCGGGGCGAGGCTTCGGGTCTCGGCCGTAATCGCGGCGCAGCCGGATGATATGGTAAATACCAATAAAACATGAAAAAGCAGAAAGTATCGGGTGCTTTTTTTCATTTTGTCCTCATAACTTCTTTGGATAAAAGGGGGTAAAAATAGGCTCCCATAAAAAAGTATTTTCTAATAATATCATTCGTGACAGTATGTGTAAAGCCTCCAAATATAATTGCGAAAAGGCGTAATTCGGTTTATTTATATTTGTCTTGACATCCAATCCCCTTGACGATAGAGTGTTTACATGCCCAAATCTTTTAAACCAATCTTAAGTCGTCTGCAGTTCCTCTTTTATGACAGCTTTTTAAACCAGCTTTACCGCTTAGAGATTTGGGGAAGACAAAAAATCGAACATCGAAAGAATTACAGGAGGAAGAAATGAGAGCTATTTATATATTGATTACGGGGATTTTCCTTGTGCTGGCCATTTCAATTCCGGCGATGCCCCAGGAGGCCGCCACGCCGGAAGAGGTGATCGCAAAGGTCAGGGAGGCGGCCGAGTACTTAACAGAGAAGGGGGATGCCGCGCTCGCCGAATTCAACGATCCGAAGGGGGCGTGGGTCTGGAAGGACACGTACGTATTCGTGATGGACTGCGACAACGATGTCTACGTAGGCCATCCTATGAAGGAGGTCTTGGAAAAGAAAATAAGCGAAACTGTGGACTACGCCGGATCTTATGTGGGGGTCGAGGAGTGCAAGGTCTCAAATAATCCGAACGGCGGGTGGGTAGAGATAATGTGGCCGAAGATCGGCTCAACGGAGCCTGTTCGCAAGATATGTTACGTTTTGAGACTTCCCGGACAGCGATACACGGTCGGCTCCGGAATATACGAGCCGGAGATGACCCTCGATGAGCTGAACAATAAATTGAAATAATCTACAGGGCATGGTACGATAAGACATTCTCTCGCTTCCCGCTCAGCTCATGACATGAGCGGGGTGGTTGGAGAGGAAAACCGTTTAACCATAAAAACTAATTGGAGGAAGAGATGAAAAGAGGCAAAATCGTTATAGCTTTTATTGCGGCGTTTGCGCTGCTAATCGCGGTTTCGGCGGCCGCCCAGGAAAAGGCGACCCCGGAGGAGGTCTTCGCCAAGGTCAAGGAGGCCGCCGCTTACCTCGCCGAGAAGGGTGACGCCGCGCTTCCCGAGTTCAACGACCCGAAAGGCCCCTGGGTCTGGAAGGACACCTATATCTTCGTCTACGACTGCGACAAGGGTATCTGCGTGGCAAATCCGAACAACGCCAACATAGTGGGCACGAAGATCGAGGATATCGTCGATATCAACGGGGACCCGGTCGGCATCCGACTGTGCGAACTGTCACAAAAACCGAACGGCGGATGGATGGAGTATCTATGGAAGGTCGTCGGGTCCGATGAGCAGAAGACGAAGATCTCCTTTATCTACAAGGCCCCGGGCGCCAAGTACACCGTCGGTGCCGGGATATACGGGCCCGAAGGAGTTACCTTGGACGAGCTGAACAAGGGGATCGAGTAATAAATTTCATCCCATAAGGTATGTCATTGATAGAGGTACAGAGCTTTTTAGAAAATAGAGCAGAATAAAAGATGAGCGATATCGCGGCCTCCGGAGGAATTCGGGGGCCGTTTTTAATTGGAAAATAAAGAAAACCTCCCATCCTGCAAATATCAGGTATCTGACGTTTCAGATATTTGGACTATTTCCCGCAACACGGAATCCTTGTTATCCAGTCAAATGGGGGCGGAACTCTCAAGCTTTAAGTAGTGATTGGTAAAAAAGACAATCTCAGAGATCACCCGCCGATGAACCTGTCGTGGCATATCTTGACAGCAATGTTGAGCTTCTCCCTGTCCACCATGGCGCTGATCCGAAAACGCGAGGTGTGGATGTCGTGGATTGCGATCCCGGCCTCCTCCATGCTCGATATGACGCCCATCAGGTTCTTGCCGTCGTTCGTGATCCCCTCCCCTATGAGGGAGAGCGCCCCCAGCCCCTCGGAGAAGAGGAGCAATCCCGGAAAATCTTTCATGAGGCGCGATTTCATCCCGTCGTAGCCGTGGAGGTTTTCGAGGGGTAAAACGCAGGAAAAGCTGTATCGGTCGTCGCCGTATCTGTTAAGGTTGAACTGCTTGTACTCGACGCCGCTGTTGTCCAAAAAGTCGAGAATCTCATTTATGGCACTCATAGAAATAAGCTCGGCGGCTGTGACGTACACGACCTCCCTCTCGGAGACGACCCCCCTTACCACCCCCGTCCTCGAATTGTCGAAGAAGTCCCCCACGACCGTGCCGGTCTCGCCTGCCTTTCCGGAAAACGTGGAGACGGAGTGGATCTTTATCCCCGCCCTCTTGGCGTACTCGACGGCGGCCGAGTTCAAGACCTTTGCGCCGGCCTCGGCCATCTCCTGCATCTCCTCGTAGGAGAGGGAGTCGATTTTCACGGCGTCCGAAACGATCCTCGGGTCTGCGGTCAGGATGCCGTCCACGTCGGAGCAGATTTCGAGGTAGTCGGCGTTTACGGCGGCGGCCAATGCCACGGCCGATGTGTCGGAGCCGCCACGGCCTAGGGTGGTCACCTCCCCCGCTGTGCTCACTCCCTGGTAGCCCGCCACGATGACGATGAGGCCTGACTCCAGCGCCTCCAGTATCCGCCTCGGCTTCACCTCGATTATCCTGGCGTTGGAGTGGTTCGTGTCGGTGATTATCCCGCTCTGGGAGCCGGTGAAAGATTTCGCCGGGTGGCCCATCTCGTTTAAGGCCATCGAGAGAAGGGTCATGGAGATCCGCTCCCCGGCGGTGAGGAGCATGTCGAGCTCGCGGGCGGTGGGCTCAAAGACGACCTCCCTTGCCAGATCCAGAAGCCTGTCGGTCGTGTCCCCCATGGCGCTCACCACCACAACGACCCGGTTTCCCTCCTCCTTTGTGGAGATTATTCTCCTTGCCACCCCCTTCATCCTTTCAGGGTCGGAGACGGATGACCCGCCGTATTTCTGAACCACGATGGGTTTTTTAAGAGTATCTTTTTTCGTCATGTCAAAAAAGACCTGTCACTTTCGGTCTGTTTGCTTCAAGAGAACTCAAGCGTTTTTACCCCGCCATTCCCCCGCCGATCTGCTTCCCCCCCAGTATATGCATATGTAGATGGAGGATTATCTGGCTCCCCTCCTTACCGTTGTTGATTACCAGCCGAAAACCCCGCTTGTCTATCCCCTTGATCTTTGCGACCTCAAGCGCCGCCTTATGCATCTCGGTAAGGATGGAGAGCTTCCCCGCCTCTGATAGCTCGTTCAGGTCAAGATAGTGCTCCTTTGGAACGATCAATACGTGAACCGGCGCCTGGGGGCTAATATCTTCAAAGCAGAATACGTGGTCATTCTGATAGACTATCTCGGTCTTCGTCTTTCCGCTGATCAGATTGCAAAACAGACATCCCATGTTAATTACCTCCCTGTTCGGATTTTCTAGATATTTACATCATCTCGATTATAGTGCCGAAAAACGGGTTATTATATACGGTTTCGGCTGCTATTTCAACTGTCTAAATAACGTGGTAGTGGGTCAGTTTGATTTTAAAAGATTCAAAATATCTTCGATTTCCCAAAGATGATCGGTGATTCCAGCCGCCATAGCCGGAGT
>JAFGIX010000078.1 GCA_016929395.1 Candidatus Zymogenus saltonus | reverse complement strand
TGGCATTGCCTCTCCTTTCTAATTTGGAGAACAGTACCATCTTACATCCAACTATCCCCCTTGTCTACTTTTTGGGGTCCATTACAAACTCCCCACATAAACCATATCTCCAACTATTGAATATGAGGCAAAATATTCACTTCCTGTCTTATATTGCCATTTCAATTCACCGTTTTTCGCATCAATGGCATACAGATTATTTTTACTTATAATATAAACCACACCGTCAGAAACTAAAGGGGTAGCAACTATAAAATTTACTGTCTTAAAGCTCCACTTTATCTTGCCACTACTTGTATCAACGGCATAAAGATGATTGTCCGAGCTTCCGATATAGACCGTGCCGTCAACTGCCGTGGGTGAACCTATCATCCCTGAAGGACTTCCAATTTCTGAGCGCCACTTCAACTTCCCATTTGCAGCATCTATTGCATAAATATAACTTTTTTTATCAGTAATAATCCTGTTAGTCCATCTTCCCACATAGACCACACCATCAACCACTGAGGTGCAAGTAAAATACACCTTCTTTTCATGAAATTTCCATTTGAGTTTACCTGTATCTTTATCTATGGCATAAACGTAGTCATATTGGTCTCCCATATAAATTGTATCACCAACCACGTCAGGATAAGAATATCCAAAATGACTACCTGCAGAACGCACAGCTGCACCTGTTTTATAGCGCCACTTCAATTTGACGGGAACTTCTTTTTTTCATTTATTTCGCACCCAGAAAAAATTGGTGCAACCAAAGATAGTGCAATTACGGTTAAAAGTAACTTTCTCATCTCTCTTCTTTCAGTTTTTTCAGTCAGTTTTTCTGATTTTATTATCCACCAACCAAAATTGCCGATGATTTTAGAGTGCCCTGTGCTTTTGTTAATATCAGTTATAAAGTCTTCCCTCAATGCAAAATATATTTTCTCCAGATAAAAGTCTCGCCACAGTAAAGGTTCCCGGCTCCCCCAGACCGCTACAGCCTGAACTTCTCGCCGAGATAAATCTCCTTCGCCTTTTGACTGTTGGTGATCTTTTTAGGCGTCCCGTCGATCAGGATGTTCCCCTCGTTCAGGATATAGGCTCGGTCGCATATTCCGAGGGTCTCTCGGACGTTGTGGTCCGTGATGATTATTCCGATATTTCTGCTTTTCAGGGAGAGGATGATATTCTGGATGTCGTTTACGATGATCGGATCAATTCCCGAAAAGGGCTCGTCCAGGAGGATGAACTTGGGCGATGTGACGAGGGCCCTGGTTATCTCCACCCTGCGGCGCTCTCCGCCCGAAAGGGAGTAGGCCATGTTTTTGGCCAGGTGGGATATTTTAAGCTCCGAGAGAAGCTTTCCGCACCTCTCCTCCCGCTCCGAGATGCTCATTGGAAGGGTCTCCAGGATGGCCATGATGTTTTCTTCGACGGTCATCTTCCTGAATATGGAGGATTCCTGGGGGAGGTATGTAATGCCGCTTCTCGCCCGCATGTGCATGGGGAACTCGCCTATATTTTTTCCGTTAAGGAGGATTTCACCGCCGTCCGGCTTGAGGATGCCGATGATCATATAAAAGCTCGTCGTCTTGCCCGCGCCGTTGGGGCCCAAAAGCCCCACTATCTCCCCCGATTCTACGGTCAAGTTTACGTGGTCTACAACTGTTCGTCCTTTGAAGGCCTTGGTCAGGCCGTTCACTTTGAGGGTGTGCTTATTGTTGTCGCTCAATTAAAACTCCTCCTCCTCCTCCTGTTTTGGGTAGATCGTAAGGTGCGCCCTGTTTTCCTTGCCGGCCGTGACGACGCTTTTGCTGGTTGTAAGATCGTAGGTGATTTCATCCCCCTTGACCATATCTTCTCCTCGCCAAATAACGGGATTTTTCGTAAGGAACAACTTGTTTTTCTCGTAGTCGAATAGGAGTCTTCCGCAGGTGGCGTTCATATCTTTTTGCTTCAGCTTGACATTCCCAGCCGCTTCGATCTTCGAGACACCTCCCTCCTTGCTGTTGAAGTAGACGGTAATGGTCCCGGCGTTCAGCGTTGACTCCTCATAAGTTACGTGGGCGCCCTTGTTGAAGCGAATGTAGGAGCCTTTACGGTTGCCGTAAAAGCCCCCCGACCTGATATGCAGGGGACTCTCGAGGGATGAGGCGTCTTCGAATCCACGGATATTCTCCTTTTTCTCCTTCTTTTTCTTATCCTTATCCGTCTCGTCTTCGGCTTTTGTGAAGTCTGCAACTACGTCGGAATTGACAAAGAGCTCCTCATTGGAGAGGTTGAAGGTAAGTCCCTTGCCGGTAAAGTTAACATCCGGTCCCGTGACCGCTACGGGGTCTTCCGTGATGATCTCATCGGTCTCCGTGGTATAGTTGAGCGAGTTCGTCTCGAGCCTGTATTTTTCGGCGAATTCCAAGAAGACATTGTCCTTGATCACTATGTTTTTTGTGTCGTTATTGAGGATTCCCTTGTCCCCTGAAAGCTTGAGTTGATATTCATCCTGATAGAAGAACGTGACTTTAATCTTGTCGAACTCCGTCCTCTCTTCTTCCTTGTAGAATTCGGCGCTTCCGGCCTCTATTTCCCAGATGACCTTGCCTTCCTTCGATTCGGTATATTTTATGTTCTCGGCCTCGATGCTGGCCGGCCCTGCATTGGTCGCAGGAGTCTCCTCGGTCTCTGTAGATTCAGTTCCCCTATCTCTGAAGATGAGCACCGCAACGATCCCCACAACGATGACAATCACCGCTATTCCGAGAATAAGTCTTATCTGTTTCATATTTACACCATTAAAATATTATGGTTATTTCATATCTTATATCATGTTATTGGGGAAAAGTAAAACTTAATTTAGCATTAATTTTGTTATTGATTGACACATCCCGGTACCTCTTGTATCATGATAATATGAAAAAAATCTCCATAGCCGATGCCAGGTCTATTGCCCGGGAGGTGGCGTCCCGCCACCCGGAGCCCCGATTTTACAGGGAATGCGGGGAGGGGATGGAGATATCGAAGAATATCTACGATTCCGATCCCCTCGTGCTGAGATTCCGCGAATACCTTGAGGGGATGGGGGACGATTTTGGCCACGGGCTTTTGCACTCTGGACTTGTGGCGGTCGACGCCGGGGCGATCGTGGCGACGGAGCTAGGCGGCGCTGAAGAGATCGTTAAAAGGGACGTTGTTTTGGTTCAGGTTGCGGGGCTTTTACACGACATAAAGAGGAAGGATAAGGACCATGCCGCCAAGGGGGCCGAGGAGGCGGCGAGACTTCTTAAAGATGTGGGACTTGCCGATGAGGAAGTGGGCATTATAGTCTTTGCCATAGCCAACCACGAGGCCTTCAAGGAAACGGGGGAGACCGCCGATGAAGACGGGCGGCTTATATCGGACGCCCTCTACGATGCGGACAAGTTCCGGTGGGGGCCGGACAATTTCACCACGACCCTGTGGGAGATGCTGAGCTTCGCCGATATAGACATCGGATTGATGCTCGAAGGGTACAGCAGTGGAATGGCGGGGGTGGAGCGGATCAAGGATACGTTCAGGACGAATACCGGAAAGAAATACGGTCCGGAGTTTATAGAGATCGGGCTTCGGATTGGACGTGAGATATACGATAGACTTGTTGAGATGAGAGGAGAATAATACTTGATTGAGATAAAGGGACTTTGCAAGGACTACGGGAGGATCAGGGCCGTAAACAACCTGAACCTGGCCGTAGGCAGAGGGGAGTTCTTCGGCTTTCTCGGCCCCAACGGGGCGGGCAAGACCACCACGATCAAGATCATGGCGGGGTTGTTAAGGCCCACGTCGGGAGAGGTGGGCCTCGGGGGCCATGACCTGGAGAAGGAGATGTTCGAGGCCAAGGGCATCACTTCATACATCCCGGACAAGCCCTTCCTTTATGAAAAGCTGACCGGAAGGGAATTTCTCAGGTTTGTCTCCGGGCTCTACAGGGTCAAAGATGATAATGTGGCGGAGAAGACCGAGGAGCTTATCGAGACCTTCTCCATGGCCGAGTGGATCGACGATATGGTGGAGGGCTACTCCCACGGGATGAAGCAGAAACTGGTCATGGCCCAGGCCCTTATCCACGATCCGAAGATAATTATCGTGGACGAGCCGATGGTGGGGCTCGACCCGAGGAGCATAAAGTTAGTGAAGGAGATATTCTCTGGGTTATCGAAAAACGGCGTAACGATATTCATGTCCACCCACACCCTGGGGCACGCCCAGGAGATGTGCGACCGGATAGGGATCATTCACAGGGGAAAGCTCGTGGCCTTGGGCACAATCGACGAGCTGATGAGGACGGCTCACACAAAGGGGAGGGAGCTGGAGGAGATATTCTTCATCCTCACAGAGGAGGAGAGCGATTCGGGGGCCACGGAATAGATGAGAAGGATTCTATTGATATGGGCGATTAAGCTTCGCTCGACGATAAACGATCTCAAGGGGATGAACCGGGAGAAGGGACTGAAGCTGGTCTTCTTCTCCACCGCTGGTCTTCTCTTCATCGCCTTTGTCTACTACTTTTTCCTTAGGATGATCAGGTATCTGCTGAGCCCCGAGTTCGGCATCGAGCTTGTGGGGGATGTCCTTATCATCCAGCTCTTGACGATGATAAACCTCACCCTCTTTTCTGTCCTCGTCTTTTCAAACATCATCTCTTCCCTCTCAACACTCTACATGTCAAAAGACCTCGACCTCCTTTTGTCTTCGCCCATAAGGCACTCGGAGGTCTATACGGCGAAGTTCTTCCAGAGCCTAGTCAACAGCTCCTACATGGTCCTCGTCTTCGGGCTTCCGATATACTTCGCCCTCGGCAGGGCCTTCGGGGAGGGATTTGGTTATTACCTCGTTATGATCTCGATGTTTATCCCCTTCATTGTAATTCCAGCCTCTCTGGGGATTCTCATCACGATGCTTCTCATGCGGTTTTTCCCGGCAAAGAGGACATACCAGATATTCACGTTTCTGGGGATGATCTTCGCCGCCGGCCTGATCGTGTTCTTCAGGTTCTTGAAGCCCGAGACCCTCTATAAGGATATCACGAACACGACACAGCCGGTCTTCTTGGAGCTTCTGGAGGCGATGAAGGTGCCCCAGTACAGATTCCTTCCCCCCACCTGGTTTACACGCGCCATAAACGACATGGTGGGGATCGAACAGAATGTCTTCTGGCAGAATATCCTTCTACTCTTTCTCGGCGCCGTAGTATCCTTTTTTGTTGTTTTTCTGATCTCAAGGCTGATCTACTTCTCCGGGTTCTCCCAGGCCTTTGAGAGCAAGAAGCGGGGGAGAGAGACCGAGATCATCAGGCTCTCCGTGTTGGACAGATCGTTCAAATACTTCGACGCGCCCCAGAGGGCAGTGCTGATAAAAGACCTCAAGACCTTCTTCAGGGACCCCACCCAGTGGTCGCAGATATTTCTGCTGGCGTCTCTGATTTTCATCTACCTCTTCAGCATATACAACATCCCTGTGGACACGCCATTTCTGAAAAACCTGACCTCGTTTTTAAACCTGGGCCTTGCGGGATTTATAATATCGGCCTTGGCCGTCCGCTTCGTCTTTCCCACGACGAGCCTCGAGGGGGACGCCTACTGGGTGATATTTTCATCCCCCCTCTCCGTCAGGAAATTCCTATGGGGGAAGTTCATCGTCTTTCTTATCCCGATCCTATTTTTGGGGGAGCTTCTCATCGTCTCGTCGAACTTCATTTTAAACGCGGACTACTTCTTCATGATGCTCTCCTCCATAACGATGCTCGTCATATCCGTAACACTGACCGCCATGGGAGTGGGGCTGGGGGCGGTCTATCCCCGCTTCAAACACGAGAACAGCACGGAGATAGCCGGAAGCTTCGGGGGCATCATCTACATGATATCGAGCCTCCTCTACGTCGGCGTCACGGTTGTCATTCTTTCGAGGCCGGTCTATCTCTATTTTGTGAGTGAGGTGATTCAGGGGACATACAGATGGCTGAGCCTCGTCATATCCGTCGTTCTGCTCCTCGTTATCAATCTCGTCGCCTTTTTCATCCCGATGTGGAGGGGGATAAAAAACCTAGAGAAGATGGAGTTTTAGGATGGCGGCCAAGATAAAACTCCTCGACACCAACCTCGTAAACCTCATCGCCGCGGGGGAGATCGTCGAGAGGCCGGCATCGGTGGTCAAGGAGCTTATCGAAAACTCCCTCGACGCGGGGGCAAACAGTATTAATGTGGAGGTAGTCCTGGGGGGCAAGAGGAGGATAGTCGTCATCGACGACGGGGATGGGATGAGTCGGGAGGACGCGGAGTTGTCGCTTATGCGCCACGCCACCAGCAAGATAGCGAAGAGGGAAGACCTCACGGCGATCCACACCCTCGGGTTTCGGGGGGAGGCGGTTCCGAGCATCGCCTCGGTCTCCCGGTTCAAGATATTTACGAGGGAGAGGGGGAGCGACCAGGCGACGGAGATATCCGTCGACGGGGGCAAGCTCAACTACATCCGCGAGGCGGGGGCGCCACCGGGAACGAGAATAGTCGTGGAGGACCTCTTCTTCTCCGTACCGGCAAGGAGGAAGTTCCTCAAGACCGACAGGACGGAGTATTACCACATCATGGATGTCGTGAACGGGATTGCCCTTTCGAGGCCTGACGTCAGGTTTACGCTGTCGTCGGACGGCCGGGAGGTGATAAACACGCTTCCGGGCACCCTGCGGGAGAGGGCGGGTGACATCCTGGGAAGAAAAATATCCGAGAGGATGGAGGAGATCGCATACGACGAGGGGAGGGGGGGAGGGGGAAGGGGGGGAATAGGGCTGGTGGGGCTTATGGGAAGTCCGGACGACGCCCGCTCCAACCAGTCCGGCATTTACCTATACGTGAACGACAGGTTCGTGAAAGACCGAGTGATGGTGTCGGCGATTGTGAAGGCCTATCGCGGCATGACGTCAAGGGAAAAATACCCGACAGCGGTCCTCTTTCTGCAGCTCCCCTTCAGCGAAGTGGACGTGAACATCCACCCCACAAAGACCGAGGTGAAGTTCAGGGATTCCGGCAAAGTCTACGGGATAGTAAAGAGGGTTGTGGACGAGGCCCTGTTAAAAGCGGGCGGGATCAAGATTGCCGGAGGCGATCTTGAGGCGCCGCGCGGCGTTTCGATGGCCACTCCCCCGGTCAAACCCCCGCCGCCAAGAACGACCCAAGCGCCCCCCGAATTCAGGGGCGGGATCGATTCGGACAGGGGCGGTACGGTAAGGGACGCCGGGGAGATCTACTACGAAGAGGTGAGGGGAGCAAGGGAGAAGAACCTCGAAGAGAAAACCCTTCCCATGACGGAGTTTCTCCCCCCGGAAGCGGCGACTCCCCCCGAATCAGGAGATCTCTTCAAGAAATGGGGCGGGCTGACGCTATTGGGGCAGATAAAGGAGACCTATATAGTATTTGAAAACGTGGAGGGCCTTCTTATTGTCGATCAACATGCGGCACACGAGAGGGTCGTCTACGAGAGGCTGAAGGCGGGGGCCAAAAACAAGAATATCCCGATGCAGCAGCTCCTGTTTCCGTTGAAGCTTGAGCTGCCCACGAGGGAATACGAGATAATAGTCTCAAACATAGACAGGATAAAGGAGCTGGGGCTCGAGTTGTCCGACTTTGGAGCCGGAACGGTTATAGTCTCTTCGATTCCGGGGATATTTGAAGACACGGATCTGGAGGCGCTGGTGGTCGAGATGGCCGAAGAGCTTAAAAATCACGGCTCGTCAACGACCGTGGAGGAGGCGCTGGATAGACTTCTCGTCGTTATGTCGTGCCACGGGGCCGTAAGGGCCGGAAAGAGACTCGAGGTCCGGGAGATAAAGGCCCTCCTCGACGCCATGGAGACAACGCCCCACTCAAGCCGCTGTCCCCACGGAAGACCCACCATCATCACGATTCCCGTTACCGAGCTCGAGCGCCGCTTCAAGAGAACAACCTGAAGCCTATAAAAAAGTCAATGACATTACAGTCGGCGAAATCCAAAGTGAATGGGGCAAGAGACAAGATCGTTGTAATCACCGGGCCCACCGCCTCGGGAAAGACGGGAGTGTCGATAGAGGTGGCCAAATCTCTAAATCCGAGGGGGGAGATCGTCTACGCCGACTCCGCCGCAGTCTACCGCCGCCTCGATATAGGGACCGCAAAACCCTCGATCGAGGAGATGAGGGAGGTGCCCCATCATCTAATCGACGTCTGCGATATAGGGGACGATTTCAACGCGGAGATCTACTCAAAGATGGCGGCTGATGCAGTAAATAAAATACTGAAAGCCGGAAAGGTCCCCATAATAACCGGAGGCACCGGCCTCTATATCAAGGCGCTCGTCCACGGCCTGTTTCAATCCCCCGAAGATAACGAGGGAATCAGAGAAGAGCTTCTAATGGAGCTTGACAAAAAAGGCCTTGATGCCCTCTTCTCGGAGCTGAAAGGGGTGGATCGAAAATCCGCGGAGATAATCAACCCGAACGACAAGACGAGGATAGTCCGCGCCCTCGAGATATACCGGCTCACGGGAAGGCCGGCGTCGAAGATCAGGGAAAACCACGCCTTCAAAGAAAAGGCCTTCGATCCCCTCTACATCGGACTGAAGATGGACAGGAAACTTCTCTACCGGAGGATCGAAGACCGCGTGGACAATATGATCGATTCGGGCATCGTAAACGAGGTCAAAGAAATCCTAAATAAGGGCTATTCCCACGGCTGCCGCTCCCTGAACACCATAGGCTATAAGGAGATCGTAAGTCACGTCGCGGGGGAAATCGATCTTGAAACGGCAATCGGACTGATAAAGCGAAACACCAGAAGACTCGCAAAGCGCCAAATCACGTGGTTTAAAAATATTAAAGGGATAAGCTGGTTCGAATATCCATACAACCTGCCGATGATACTTAAGAAAATAAATCTGTTCCTGAATTGATGAATTTGCGATAAAGGAAAAAACTTCAGACCAAAATAAAAAAGGCTTGAATTTGTTCAATAAAAAGGGTACTATAAATCAAGGATTTAAGACAATACTAATAAAAATTTTTTTATCCGGCCGGTTATCATATGGTGAAAAACAGCATTAACGTTCAGGATCAATTCCTAAATCAGGTAAGGAGGGAAAGGGAGACCGTGATAATAGAGCTTCTGGGGGGCATTCAACTCGAAGGTATAGTAAAAAGCTTCGATAATTTTTCTATCCTCTTCGACTCGGACCGGACATACCTAATATATAAACATGCCGTTTCCACAATTTCCATTGTAACGCCATGAAGATCAATGAAGCCCTGATCGCATTTGCTCTGATTGTACTTATAACCGGATGCGCTGGAACGATAAACGTGGAGCAATATCCCTTCGGCTCGCCGATACACCATGTAAACAACGGGATTAGGTTCCTCGACCTGGGACTCAACGACGATGCCTTTAGAGAGTTTGCATTGGCGATCAAGGATAATGGAAAATACTCTCCCGGATACGCCGGAAAAGGTATCTACTGGTCTATAGTCGGAGTTCCCGATGTGGCCCTCGGCTATATCAGCCTGTCGATGAAGTACGCCGAAGATCCCAGGGATCAGGCTTTTGCCCACAAGTCCTCGATGAGAGTTCAGGTAACCCTCGAAGAGGATGGGTGGTTCGATAAGGTAAAAAACAGCTTCTCAGAAATCGAAAAGAGGGAAGGTATCGATGCCCAAACTTACTATTGGATGGGGATGGCCCTCCTGAAAAAGGGAGACACCTCGGGCGCGGTGGAAAATTTTAAAAAAGCGGCCGTGTTGGTTGGAAGATATAAGAAGCTTTCCGAACAGCAATTGAAAGAAATAGATTTTAAATAGCCGATACTCAAAACATTATAGTTTTTTCTTGACATTATCCGCAAACATTGTTAATAATTCTAAATGTTTAGGCACGTAGCTCAGGGGGAGAGCGCTACCCTGACACGGTAGAAGTCGGCGGTTCAAATCCGCCCGTGCCTACCAACCGCCGTCGGTCGATATTTCTAAAGGTTTACTATATTGGGGGGTTGGCATAGGTTAGAGGGGCGATGGTTGGGGAGGGGGAGGGAAGCAGGGGGTGCTTAAAAACGAGGAGACGTTGGGGAGCTGGGCCGCCGGCTATGAGCCGTTGGTGCATAAGGATTTGGAATATCCAAAAAATATCAATCGGATGATAGTGATACTCAAAATGATATTTTATTAAACAACAAAACTTGTAATTCTTTCTTATTTGACCGTGAGAGAAAGGGGTTTGATAAAAATCGAAAGATTTAAAAACATGAAAAGGCATCAGACTCTTCTTTGATCTCTGGTGCTTTTTTATTTACTTTCTCAAAATATGTTGGAACAATGATTACGGTAAACGCAAAAGGACACGAATTTCCCGAGCCGACCGAAGGGATGACTGTATCGGAGCTTGTGCCCAAGGAGCTGAAGGGAAAAGTTATTGCCGGTAAAATAAACGGCGAGCTCGTCGACCTCGATCGACCGGTGCCGGCTAATTGCGAGGTGGATTTCATCACAATAGACGATCCCGAGGGCCTCGAAATCATCAGGCACAGCACATCCCACATCATGGCGGAGGCGGTAAGAGAGCTCTTCCCCGGAGTCAAGGTGACGATAGGTCCCGCAATAAAGGACGGCTTCTACTACGATTTCGACACGGAAAAGCCCTTTACCCCCGAGGATCTCGTGGCCATCGAAAAAAAGATGAAGGAGATCATAAAGAAGGAGCTCCCTTTTACAAGAGAGATCATGCCCGTCGGCGACGCCATCAAACTGTTTAAAGGGATGGGGGAAAATTACAAGGTAGAGCTTCTCGAGGATATAGAAAGTAAAGAAGTGTCGCTGTATACCCAGGGGAACTTCACCGACCTTTGCCGGGGGCCGCATATACCCTCCACGAGATTCGTGAAGGCCTTCAGCCTGACCTCCGTTGCCGGTGCGTACTGGCGCGGCGACGAAAACAAAAAGATGCTCCAGAGGATCTACGGAACCGCATTTCCGGATAAAGATTCTCTCAAAAACTACCTCAACATGATCGAGGAGGCGAAAAAGAGGGATCACAGAAAGATAGGCAGAGACCTCGATCTGTTCCAGTTCAACGACGAGGCGGGCGCCGGACTCGCCATATATCACCCGAAGGGAACCGTGATGAGAATCATCATAGAGGACTTCTTGAGAAAGGAGCATCTCAAGCGCGGGTACGATATAGTAATGGGACCCATGATCTTGAAGCAGGAATTATGGGAGAAGTCGGGACATTACGACAACTATCGGGAGAATATGTATTTCACCGAGGTCGAGGGACAGAAATACGGGATCAAGCCGATGAACTGCCTCGCTCACATGCTCATCTATAAATCGAGGCTGAGGAGCTACAGGGACCTCCCGATAAGGTACTTCGAGCTGGGCACCGTCCACAGACACGAGAAATCGGGTGTGCTCCACGGCCTACTCAGGGTCAGGGCATTCACCCAGGACGACGCCCACCTCATATGTACGCCAGATCAGTTGATAGACGAGATCGTGGGGGTCATGGATTTCGTCATGTACGTGATGGACATCTTCGGATTCCCCTATAAGATGGAGATCTCCACAAGGCCGGAAAAGTCGATCGGCTCCGATGAGGACTGGGAGCTTGCCACAAGGGCCCTCGAAAACGCTCTTAAAGGACAGGGCAAGGAGTATGAGATAAACGAGGGGGACGGCGCGTTCTACGGCCCTAAGATAGACTTCATCCTGAAGGATGCCATAGGAAGGGAGTGGCAGTGCGCCACAATCCAGTGCGATTTCACCCTCCCCGAAAGGTTCGATCTAACATACATCGATTCAAACGGTGAAAAAAAGCGCCCCGTAATGCTTCATCGTGTAATCCTCGGATCGGTGGACAGGTTTCTGGGGATATTGATCGAACACTACGCCGGCGCGTTCCCGGTGGGCCTGGCGCCCGTTCAGGCCGTCGTTATGAACATCACTGACGATCACCTCGATTACTCGAAAAAAGTGGTTGAAAAACTCAAGGGTGCGGGTATTAGGGTGGAATCCGATTTCAGAAACGAAAAGCTGGGCCTTAAAATAAGGGAGGCCGAGCTTAAAAAAATTCCATACACCTTGATCATTGGCGATAGAGAGAAAGAAGAAGAAAAAGTGACTCCAAGGAAGCTCGGCGGGAAAAACCTTGATGCAATGAATACCGAGGATTTTATTAACCTTATTAGGAGCGAAAACTCCGCATTTTGGAGGGATTAAAACATAAAGGACAAGGGAAAAGATTTCAGAATCAATAAGATGATCCGAGCCGATAAGGTCCGCTTGATCGACCCGGAAGGCAATCAGCTCGGAGTGATAGGTTTTAAAGAGGCGCTGATGAAGGCCGAGGACCTCGGACTCGACCTCGTGGAGGTGGCCCCTAACGCCAATCCTCCTGTGTGTCGTATCTTGGACTTCGGCAAATTCAAATATCAGCAGAGTAAAAAGGCCCACGATGCAAAAAAGAAGCAGTCTACTGTCCAAGTCAAAGAGGTGAAGCTGCGTCCCAAGACCGAAGATCACGACATCGAGTACAAGCTCAAGCACATGAGGAAGTTCTTGGAGCAGGGAAATAAGGTAAAGGTCTCCATGATCTTCAGGGGCAGGGAAATCACCCACACGGAAATCGGGATGGAGATCCTTAATAAGGTTGCCGATGAGATAAAAGACGACGCTCTTGTTGAACAGGAGCCGAAGCTCGAGGGAAGAAATATGAGCATGATCCTGACGCCTCAAAAATCGGCCAAGGAAGGGAAAAAGGCAAAAGAAGAAGCAGAGCAGGGCGCGGATAGCCAAGAGTAATAATATTTTACATTTTTAACAACGGGTGTGCAGAGAGGGAGCGAATAGGGGGATAGGGCAAAATCTTCCGGAGCGGCAGAAAGCCCATATTTTTATATATGTTCTTGTTATGGGTTTTCGCTGAGTCTTGGGCGCAGTTCAAGAAACAGTTCAAGAAAAAATTATCGGGTTTTGGGAGCGGGTGTGAGAGAGGGTGCATCTTGGGGATTAATGGATAGTAGTAGCTTATGGTGCGTGGGAGTGGGTAAGGCGTTGGGAGGCCTGCCGATTTATCAAATTAGAGGGCATGCAATGCGGTGATCGGCGGCGCGAGCGATGGGGCGGTGGAAGTGATGGGGGGGAGAGATGGGTGAGAGGAAGCGGTTGGGTAACGGAAGCAAAGGGGGTAAGGGGGGGTATCGTCCGTGGGTGGTCAGTTGAGGGTTTTTCGAGTTCACTCGAAATAGAAAAGCATTTTTCAGTTAGCTTGTTGGCCCCGGCGGGCCAATAAAATTTGAATGAGAAATTGAATATTGAAATAAAAAGAGGTGGATAGATGCCGAAACAAAAGACAAACAGGGGAGCGGCAAAGAGATTTAAGATTACGGCCGGCGGTAAGATCAGGAGAAACAAGGCAAATGCAAATCACATCTTGACCAAGAAAAGCCGGAAGAGGAAAAGGAACTTGAGGTCCGGGGGGCAGGTAGACAGGACAAACGAAAGGGAAGTCAGGAGGCTCCTCCCGTACATCGGCAAGTAAAAGATTTTCAGCTATCCCCCGGATTCGGGGATTTTTTAGAAGAGAAGGAAATGGAGGATTTTATATATGTCCAGGGTTACGAGGGGTCCGGAATCAAGAAAGAGAAGAAAAAAGATACTTAAGGCCGCCAAGGGATTTGTGGGTGGACGCAAAAGGGGTTATAGGGCAGCAAAGGAAACCTGGCAGAGGGCGCTGAGCTACTCCTACAGAGACAGGAGGACGAGAAAGAGGGATATGAGAAGGCTTTGGATCGTCAGGATCAACGCCGCCGCCAGACTGCACGATATGTCCTACAGCGTCTTCATGAACGGCCTTAACAAGTCCGGTGTGGAGGTAGACAGGAAGGTCCTGGCGGATATCGCGGTTCACGACCCTAATGGATTCTCGAAGCTTGTTGATTTGGCCAAAAAGAGTGTAGGGAAGAATGCTTGAGAGACTCGAAGCGCTGAAGACGAAAGCCCTTTCGGAGATCAAGGGGACCGAAAACCTGAACGACGTGGAGTCGATCCGTGTCAAATACATAGGCAGGAAGGGCGAGCTCACGTCGATCCTGCGCGACATGAAGGACGTCCCGGATGAAGAGCGCCCAAAGGTCGGCAAGATTGCAAACGAGATAAAGGAAGCCCTTATAAATGCGGTGGACGAGAGGTTCGAGTTCCACAAAGAAGGCGGACTCGAAAAGGGGAAGAAACCCATAGATTTTACGCTCCCGGGCAGGCGGAGCTTCATGGGGAAGAAACACCCGATAACCCTCGTATACGATCAGATAGTCGAGATATTCCTGGGGATGGGCTTCGAGCTCGCCGAGGGCCCGGAGGTGGAGCTCGACTATTATAACTTCGAGGCGCTCAATATGCCCAGGCACCACCCGGCCCGGGATATGCAGGACACGTTTTACATCGACGATGAAAGGCTTCTGAGAACCCACACCTCCCCCGTCCAGATAAGGGTGATGGAGAGCCAGCCCCCGCCGGTGAAAATAATCGCTCCGGGGAAGGTCTACCGGCCCGACTACGACGTCTCCCATTCGCCGATGTTCCACCAGGTCGAGGGGTTGATGGTCGGGGACGACATAAGCATGGGAGACCTCAAGGGGGTCCTCACGCTATTCGTCCACAGGATGTACGGCGAGCATGTCGACCTGAGGTTCAGGCCGAGCTTCTTCCCATTTACCGAGCCGTCCGCCGAGGTCGACATAATGTGCGTTATCTGTAAGGGGAAAGGGTGCAGGGTCTGCTCGGGGACCGGATGGCTCGAGATCCTCGGCTCCGGGATGGTCGACCCGAACGTCTTCAAGATGGTCGGGTACGACCCGGAAGAGGTGACCGGCTTCGCCTTCGGGATGGGGATCGAGAGGATCGCCATGCTGAAGTACGGGATAGACGATATCAGGCTCTTTTTTGAAAACGACATCAGATTTTTGAAACAGTTTTAGAATATGCTGGCAACGATAAACTGGCTCAGGGACTTCGTGGACATCGATATGGACGTGGAGAAGCTTGCGGATCTTCTCACCATGTCGGGGCTCGAGGTGGACAGCGTCACGAAGATCGGGGACGACCTCAAAGGGATCGTAGTGGCGGAGATAATGGATGTTTCCACCCATCCTAAGGGGGGAAACCTTTATGTGGCAAAGGTGTCGAACGGGGCGGAGACCTTTCAGGTGGTGTCGGCCGCCCCGAACACGAAGGTAGGGCTGAAGACCGCCCTTGCCCCTCCGGGCGTTGTGCTCCCAACGGGATTGAAGATTGAAAAGAGAGATTTCAAGGGGGTAGAGTCCACCGGCGTCCTCCTCGCGGAAGACGAGATGGGGCTCACCCACGACCATACCGGATTGATCGAGCTCGACCCCAAGGCCGCCCCCGGAAAAAGCTTGGCGGAGACCCTGAATCTCTCGGATTACCTTATCGACATCGACCTCACACCTAACAGGTCGGACTGCCTTAGCGTGATCGGCCTCGCAAGGGAGATCTCCGCCCTGACGGGCGCCCCCCTGAGGCTACCCAAGACGGACGTAAAGGAGGAGGGGCCTGATATAAACGAGCTTACCTCAATCGAGGTAATCGATAAAGACCTCTGCCCGAGATACGTCGCCCGTGTGGTTCAGGACATCAAGATAAGGATGGTCCCCTTCTGGATGCGCCTAAGGATCAACCAGCTCGGGATGAGGGACATAAACAACATCGTCGACATCACGAACTACATCCTGATGGAGTACGGCCAGCCCCTACACGCCTTCGACTACGACCTCCTCTCCGGAAACAGGATTGTGGTGAAGCGGGCGAAAGAGGGCGAGAAGTTCTTCACCCTCGATGCGGTGGAGCGCACCCTCAACAAGGACGTCCTGATGATCGCCGACGCCGAGAGGTCCGTGGCCATCGGAGGGGTGATGGGGGGCGCGAATTCCGAGATACAGGAGGACACGGCAAACGTACTCCTCGAGAGCGCCTTTTTCCACCCGCCGTCTATACATAAGACGGCAAGGGAGTTGGGTCTCCTTACCGATGCGGCCTTCAGGTTCGAACGGGGCATAGACCCCGAGGGGTGCAAGACCGCGGCGGACAGAGCCGCGGCGCTCATGGCCGAATATGCCGACGGCACGGTCGCAAAGGGATATATCGATGTTAAGGGTGATGTCCCGAAAAGGCCGACCCTTAAAATAAGGACATCGATGACCAACAAGGTAATCGGGTTTAAAGCCGACACAAAGGAGATAAGAAAATACCTCGAGAGCCTCTTCATAAAAGTAGAGGACGAGAGTAAGGACGAGCTCCTGGTCACACCGCCCTCCTACCGCCTCGACCTCGAAAGGGAGATAGACCTCATCGAGGAGGTGGCCAGGCTCAAGGGATACGACAATATCCCTGAGACCCTGCCGAATATCAGCATGGATTTCTCGAAGACCTCCGAGATAAAAACGCTGATCGACCTGGTTTCGGATGCCGTCCTCTCCGAGGGATTCAACGAGATCATAACCTACAGCTTTATCGGGAGCGTATCTTTCGATAAGATGAGGCTTTCTCCCAAAGACCCGATGAGGAAGGCGACCCCCCTTAAAAATCCCCTCAGCGAGGAGATGGACGTTATGCGCACCACCCTCGTCCCGGGGATCCTCCAGACCGCCGAGACAAATATAAACTACCTGTCGTACGACCTGAGGCTCTTCGAGATCGCCAGGGTGTTTATGCCGAGAAATTCCAAAGGGGGTAAAGGGGAGGGCGAGGGTGGGGACAACGGGCTTCCGGACGAGCGCTTTCACCTATCCCTTTTGATCTCCGGAAAGCGCCGGCCGAAGCAGTGGGGGGCCGATGCCCCCGAGGTGGATTTCTTCGACCTCAAGGGCGTGTGGGAGAAGATCACAGACGAGATCGGTTTTGTCTCAATTGAATACGAAATGAACAAGGACGTGGAATATCTTGACAAGACCCAATCTTGTGTTATTAGGGGCGGAGGTGAAACTATAGGAGTAATGGGCAGAATCGACCCGGATGTTATGGATAATTTCAATATTTCCAGAGACACCTATATCCTCGAAGCGGATTTGAACAAGCTCATAAAACTGGATACAAAGGTAAAGACCTTTTCGCAAGTACTCCGTTATCCCCCGGTCATGAGGGATATCGCCATCGTAATAGCCGATGACGTCAACTCCGATCGAATCGTCAAGACCGTAGAGGGGGCCGCCGGGGAGTTGGTGAAGGAGGTCACGATATTCGATCTATACCAGGGAGAGCAGATCGAGAGGGGCAGCAAAAGCATCGCCCTGACGGTGAAGTATCAGTCGGACAACAGGACTCTTACGGACGATGAAGTCAATAAAAAGCATGGCGAGGTTTTGGATATCTTAAAGAAAAAGCTTGGCGCACAAATAAGATAACCGATCTTGGGGGGCCCATTATGACGAAAGCTGATTTGATAAACAGTATTTATAAGGAGCTCGACCTGTCGAAGAAGGAATCTGCCGCAATAATAAATGAAATATTTGAGATAATCAAGGAGACGCTGGAGAGGGGGGAAAAGGTCAAGATATCCGGCTTCGGAAATTTTATAGTAAAGCAAAAAGAGCCGAGAAAGGGGAGGAATCCCCAAACCGGCGACGAGCTCGAGATAACCGCCAGAAAAATAGTGACGTTTAAACCGAGTCAGGTCCTTAAGGCCGTGTTGAATCAATAATTTAATCTTGATATTCAAAGACGTTTTTTGTTATAATATGTCCAATTTCGCGGGATAGCGCAGAATGTAAGGGGAAGTAGAATTTGGCCGATCGTGTGATTTGGGGGGAGGGGATGTAACGGGGGGAAGGGGGAATGATGTTATTTTTATTATCGTAGGATCGGGCGTAAAAGGTTTTGGGTGTAGGAGTACAAATATTTGGGCTTGGCAAGATGGAATTGTAGTGTTTTATTTGGAGACAAAGGAATTTATTTAAAAAAATAGCTGGAAAAATAGACATTTAAATATTTGTCGGGACGTAGCGCAGTCTGGTTAGCGCACATGACTGGGGGTCATGGGGTCGGAGGTTCAAATCCTCTCGTCCCGACCAATAATTTCAATAGGTTACGCATTTTGTGTGGCCTATTTTTTTTGGTGTAGAATAAATTGTGGAATAAGAATTACCTCCCGAAATTTAGCCTGTCCACCGCCCGATCCATTTCCTGAACAACGCTGGTGTAGCTGTCTATCGTTGTCTGAAGCTCTGAATGGCCGAGGAGCTTCGACACCGCCTCTATGCCCGTCCCGGCGTTGAGAAGATGTGTGGCAAATGTTCTTCTTAAAAGGTGCCACTTTCCCTTCTTTTCGATCCCTGCACGCCTGTAAAAAATCCCTAAATCTCTGACGAGGTTATCCTTGCTTCTCGGAGTTCCCAGCCTGCTTGCAAAGACCCAGGGCGAGAATATCCGCATCTTCTCAAGCCTTTTCAGGACGTCCAATGCGTCATTGTTCAGTTTTATTTTTCTGACGCCGTGGTCCTTCGGCTCGAACTTCACGCCGTCCATTTCGTATCCCTGCACCCTGAAATGCCCAGCTTCTAAATCTATGTCCTCCCATCGAAGACAGCGGATCTCGCCGATACGGAGGCCAGTGTTCAGGGCGAAAATTATCATATCGTAGAGGTAGCTGTTCTTTGTCGCATCGAGGATACTCCCGATCTCCTCGATGGTGAGATAATCGGGGTCCTTGGACTTTTTTACACGCAACAGCCTTGGGCGGGGATAGGTCCCTTCGGGAATGATGCGGAGATCCTTCTCGATCACCGTGATGAACTTCCCGATTGCCGTGAGGTGAATATCGATGGTTCGCGGGGCGAGACTTTTACTGCGGAGATGATCGATGTACTTCTCGTAAATTTTGGGCGTGATCCTGTCGATCTTTTCATTCCTGATGAAATCTGCAAATCTCCTTAAAGTCTGCTCATGGCGTTTGTATGTTCCCTTCGACTGCGACCGCCGTCTTGACCAGTCAAGGAAGATGTCGAACTGGCTGAAGAGGTCGGTGTCGAACACCTCCGGCAAATAGCCTGTCTTTTGGAGTTCCAGCTTCCGGCGGTAAAACTCCGTCTTTGCGGTCTCCTCGTCCGCCTTCCTTAGCGACTGGTACTTCTTGAGATTGCCCTTCCTGAATTCGAGGTGCCACCTTCCACGCTCCCAGTAGAAGAAGAGGCGGAGCCAGTAGCCGTTGTGCTCGAAGGTTGTGGAGTTGTACTTCAGTTTTGGCATCAGTAGCCCAAGAGCTCCAGGCGGAGGTTTTCGTATTTTTTACAGGGATCGTAATTAGGGTTGTCGCTTTTTTTATATCTGCATTCCACTCTGTCGCACGCCTTCTTGTAATACTCCATTGCCTGATATTTCATGTCGAGCTCCATATAGCACACAGCGATCATGTTGAATGGATTGGGAAGGCAATCCTCTATTTCAATCATCTTTTTATATTTTTCAATCGCGGCCCAGTATTGCTCCTCCATTATAAGAACGGTCGCTTCGGTGTCAAGCATCCCGTACCTTAATTCGTCAGAGCCTTCCTTGAAGGTATGCAGGGCTCCGCTTTCCCGAACCCAGACCCATGGGGCGCAGTCGCAATCCTGGGCATATGTGCCGGTTGCAAAGACGGCCAGAACGATCAAAGCCAAAACCACCCTCTTCATTTTAGCCTCCTTTCAGTTCAGTCTTATGGTTTACACACCGAGCAAGGCGTATACCCCTGTCTTTCCGCCTCGCCCCTCGATATCGGTATCTTGCTCTTCGACAAATATCGGCATCCGGCCCGGTGGTATTTTTTCCCTTCGTTTGTGATGTAGACAGTATCCCCGCCGGCGATACTCTCCGACTCTTTAATCGCCGTTTCGTCGCCCGATGTCTCCGGCTCCGGGGATGTTGTTTCGTTGTAGTTGCTTTCCTCCCGTTTGGGGGATTTGCCCGGGCCGGCGCCGGCTATCCATCTGTCGGTGTAGATGACCGAACCGTCGTCTTTAAAATGGCTGACGTAGTACTCGTTGTTGCTGGCAGGCGCCCCGCCTCCCTCCACAAAGCCGTAGTCTATCGTATTGTACCCGCTGGCGATGACGGTTGCAACAGTTACGTTCGGCGCGACCTTGTTCTGTTTT
>JAFGIX010000077.1 GCA_016929395.1 Candidatus Zymogenus saltonus | reverse complement strand
TTATAATTCCCTAATCAAAATCAAGGTCAGTCTCAAATTCTTCATTATTTCCTCCTTAAAAGATCCTACATAATCCGGATTCGATTTTTGGAACATCACAAATTCTATTTTTCTTAATTAAAAGAAACGACAACTTCTAAAGTGAATCTCATCCCCTCGTCGGCGAGTCTGTCGATATTCGGGGTCTCAATGTCCCTGTTTCCGAAGCAGCCGGGGTCCTTCCAGCCAATGTTGTCGGCTGTGATAAGTATTACGTTCGGAAGCTCCGGTTCGGTAGAAAATCGAGCAGGGCCGCAGCCGGGGATCGCCCTCGCCGAAAGCCCGATCGCGGATGAAATCACGGCGCTCCCCGCGCTCTTTATAAAGTCACGCCTTTTCATTTTAACCCCTTATTGTTTAAAAATAAAATTGATTCATTCTAATACTTGTCAAAAACATTGTCAATCAGCTTCAAAATAATAAATATTTTGGACAAATATGGTAAAAAATATTTCTTGACACCACAGAATAACTTTGATATGTTTACAAATTGAACATCTATTGTTGCAAGCTTGTCGTCCTTTTCAATTGTTAGAAGTTTCATAGTAGAGATTTTCAAAATGGCAGAGCCCAAGGTAACAGTCTACATCACCGCATACAACTACGGTAAATATATAGAAGAGGCGGTTAAGAGCGTTCTCAACCAGACGTACAAGGACTGGGAGCTGATAATAATCGATGACGGCTCTACGGATAACACCAGGGAACTCCTTGAAAAATACAGCGGAAAAGACGGGATAAAGATCATTTACCAGAAAAACCGGGGCCTTACCTACACCAACAATGTGGCGCTCAAGGAGTCCATGGGCAAATACATCATACGCCTCGACGCCGATGACTACCTCGACGAAAACGCACTTCTGGTCATGGCGAACGTCCTTGACGGCGACGACGAGCTCGGCCTCGTCTACCCGGACTATTACGAGGTGGACGAGGAGGGGGAGATATTGAATATCTTCAGGCGCAAGAAGATAGGGACGGAGGTGAAGCTATTGGACCTGCCGGCTCACGGGGCCTGCACGATGATCAGAAAGTCCTCGCTGATGGAGATCGGCGGGTACAACGAGGAGTTGAGCAGGCAGGACGGGTACGACTTCTGGCTCAAGTTCATCGACAGGTTCAAGCCCTCGAACGTGAACCTCCCCCTCTTTTACTACCGAAAACACGGCAAGAGCCTGACCGATGATATGTCGAAGCTCCTAAAGACGAGGCGTCAGCTGAAGAGGGATTTCGTGAAACAACACAGGCAGGGGAAGATCCCCAAGGTCCTGGCGATAATCCCGGCGGTCAGAAAATCGGACGTCTATCCCGAGATTGCGTTAAAGGAGCTTGCGGGTAAGCCGCTGATAAGATATTCCATCGAAGAGGCGTTGAAATCGGAGCTTCTTGACAGGGTGGTCGTGACGACCGACGATGACAAAATCATAGAGTATGCCTCGACATTTGAGAGAGTTGTTGCCATCAAAAGGCCGGAGAGTATATCGATTCCGCACACAAAGATTGCCGCCGCTGTAAGGTTCGTTCTGGACAAGCTCGAAGAGGAAGGATACCGACCGGATGCGGTAATGCTCCTCTACATAACCGTCCCCACGAGGAGGTCGGAGCATATAGACAAGGCGATAGACACTTTGACGATACACGATACCGACAGCGTTGTGAGCGTAACCCAAGAGAAGGGATTCTTCTACTATCACGACAAGTACGGCATGAAGCCCCTATTCGAGGAGAGGCTCCTAAAGAAGGAGAGGGAGGCCCTCTTCAGGGAAAACGGCGCCGTCTTCCTTTATAAGAAGGAGAGCATAAAAGACGGCGAGTTTGTGTGCAACAGCACCGGCCACATCGTAATGACCGAAGGGGAGTCGATACAGATTACCAGCGAGCTCGATTTTTGGATTGTGGAAAAGATCATAAAGGAGTATCCTAAAGGTTTATGAAGGTGAAGTTCGACAGGGAGCTTTTTGGAAGCCTTGAGATAGACGACGCCGATCTCGTTGGAATATTGGAGCCGAAGATAGCGGAGGGAGGGGAGTCGCTGAGATCGATGACGGAGAGGGCGATTGAAAAGCCGATAGGCACAAACCCCTTTAGGGAGCTGCTCTTCGGGAAGAAGAGAATACTGATAATAACCGACGACGTCACCCGCCCCACGCCGGTAAGGGAGATAGCCGAGGTAATGCTTACCGAAATAACGAAGGCCGGGATAAGGGACAAAGACGTGATGTTTCTGATATCCCTGGGGACGCACAGGGCGATGACGGAGGGGGAGATAAAAAAGAGGTTTGGAGAGGAGATCTCAGCCAGATACAGGATATTCAACCACTCCTGGGACAAACCCGAAACCCTCATCGATATGGGGAGTACGGAAACGGGGATAGAGATTTATGTAAACCGGGAGGTTAAAAACGCCGACCTTATCGTTGCCGTTGGGAACATCGTCCCGCACGCGACAACCGGTTTCTCTGGCGGTGGAAAAATCATAGTCCCGGGGATAGCGGGGGAGGAGACGACCGAGGGGACCCACTGGGCGGCGCTGGATTACGAGATGGAGGAGATCCTCGGTGTCAACGACAATCCGATAAGGAGGGATGTAAACGACATCGCCTTAAAGGCGGGCCTTGACTTTATCGTGAACAGTGTGCTCGATATAGACGAGAACCCCGCCGGCGTGGTGGCCGGACATCCCGTCGAGGCCCACAACGAGGGAGTCGAGATTGCAAGGCGCATCTACGGATCTGTGGCGGGCGAAAAGGCGGATGTGGTCGTCTGCGACGCCTCCCCCACCGACATAAACCTGAGACAGTCAATCAAGGGTGTGGCGGCGGCGGATGTCGTGGTCAAGAGGGGAGGGGCGATCGTCCTCATTGCGGAGTGCCCGGAGGGGATAGCCCCCCAGTTCCCCCAGTTTCTCGAGATCGGCTTCAAGGATCCCGAGGGGCTGAAATCAAAGGTCGAGGCTGGGGAGATAAAGGGGCGCATCATGGCCTATACCCTGATCGCCATAGGGAGGGTGATGAAAAAGGCGAGTGTGATACTTGTCACCAAGGGTATATCGGGGGAGGAGGCCCGGAGAATGGGATTTCTCCACGAGCCTGACCCGGTCTCCGCGTACAGGAGGGCAGTTGAGATCGCGGGCGGTAGAAAGACCATTTTTATGAGGAAGTCGGGGGAGCTCCTTCCGATGATCGCACGTTAATTGTAAACAGGGGAGAGGTGGAATGAATATTATAGTTATACCCGCGCAGCTGGTTTCGAGAAGGCTTCCGAAAAAGAACATGCACCCGGTAAACGGAAAGCCGATGCTTCACTACACTTTAGAGGCGGCGAAGAAATCCAAGCTTGCCGAGAAGGTGATCGTGTCTACTGAGTCGGACGAGGTGATCGAGTACGCAAAGGAGATGGGGGTTGAGGGAGTAAAGAGGGGGGAAGACCTCCTGGGCGACGTGCCTGTGGTGGAGGTATACCGGGACGTCGTTAGAAAGGTGGGGGCGGATAACATCGAATACGTGGTGGCGCTCCAGCCCGACCACCCGGATAGGAACGTAAGCGTCGACCAGGCCATAGAGAAGGCGGTCAAGGAATCCGCGACCGACCTGATCACTCTGGGAAGGGGCGGCGTCAGGAACGGGTCGGTAAGGATAATGAGGCGAAAGGAGCTTATGGGGGACGGCGATCTCAACGCGAAGATCGTAGCCCTGAACGACTTATGCACAAACATCCACACGCTGGAAGACCTCAGGCTGGCGGAGAGGCGCTTAATACGGGGGACGAAGAAGATCGAGATCGGCGATTTTATCCTGACCGAGGACGGACCGGCCTTTATCATAGCGGAAGCCGGGGCGAACCACGACGGCGAGTTTGAAAAGGCGATTATGCTCATAGAACAGGCGGCGGAGGCGGGGGCGGACGCAATAAAGTTTCAGAGCTACAAGGCGGAGAAGCTGGTGAGCAAATACGCCGACAGATACTGGGGCGGAGCCGACAAGGACGGCACGCAGCTCTCGTACTATAAGAAACGGGACATGCTCGGGCCGGAGGATTACAAGGAGCTCTTCGACTACGCCAAGGAAAAGGGGATAATCGCGTTCACCTCAGCCTTCGACTACGACTACGTAGACTACTTCGCAAAGATAGATATTCCGGCCTATAAAATTGCGTCGTGCGACCTCCCCAACTCGGCCTTCATAAGGAGGATCGCCGAGGTCGGAAAGCCGGTGATCCTCTCGACAGGGGCGTCCACGATGGACGAGATAGAACGGGCCGTAGACACGATACTGGGTACGGGAAACGACCAACTGATCGTGCTCCAGTGCACGCTTAAGTATCCCACTATGATAGAGGACGCGAACTTTTTACAGATACCGCTTCTGAAGGAGACTTTTCCGGACCTCTTTATCGGGATATCGGATCACACGTATCCGGACGAGAATATGGCGGCCCCGGCCGCCGCGGTGGCGCTGGGGGCAAAGGTTGTGGAAAAACACTACACCTACTGCAGGAACCAGCCGGCCAACACCCACAGCTTCAGCGTGGACCCAGCGCTCTTAAAGAAGATGGTGGACAACATAAGGTTCGTTGAGAAGGGACTGGGAAGCCCGGAGATCAGGATACTTGAGGTGGAGAAGGCCGCCAGGGAGCAGGCGAGGCGCTCCATCGTTGCGAGTGTGGATATAAAAAAAGGGAACGAGATAACCGAAGAGATGCTGACATTCAAGAGGCCCGGAACGGGGATGCCGCCCGATCAGATGGATACCATAATCGGGAAGAAGGCGAAGGTCGATATACCGGAAGATACCCTGATCCAGATCGAGATGATAGCCGAGGATTAAAGGAATTTTTCTTGGGATATCGGTATGATTTATAGAAAGGACCTTGACAGGATAAGCAACTTCCGGCTTCTTCAGCTGATAAGAAGGCTCCGTCTGAAGATGAAGGGAGTGACCCTTGGAAAGGACGTCTACATCGGGAGGCGGGTCGTCGTCGTGGGGTATCCGAAGGGGCTTACCATCGGGGACAGAGCGATAATAAAGGACAACGTCTATATCTACCCGACAAACGAGCGCTCGAGGATCACCATAGGGAGCGAGACGAGGATAGGGATGTATTCCTTCATCGTGGCCATCGAGGGGATATCGATTGGGGACAACTGCCTCTTCGCTCCTTTCGTCTACGTCGTGGACAACAACCACAGCATAAGGAAGGGCGAGCTGATACAGAAACAGCTCGGGATCGTCAAGCCCGTGCATATCGGGAGCGACGTCTGGATAGCTGCCGGCGCGAAGGTCCTCTCAGGCGTGAGGATAAACGACGGCGCCGTGGTGGCGGCAAACTCCGTTGTGACTACGGATGTGGATGAAAACGCGATAGTGGGGGGCATACCCGCAAAGGTTCTGAAATATAGAGAATAGATGATTAGAATAGAAAATATAAAAAAACAAGGAGTCAAGAGATGATAACCGTCGGAATTAACGTGGGACACAACAGCACCGCGTGCGTCTTTAAGGACGGCCAGATACTGGCGGCGATAAGCGAGGAGCGGCTGACAAGAAACGTGGTCAAGGCCAACTTCCCTATAAGTTTTATAAGGAATTGTTTTAGATAGTCATTTATTGGATTTAAACGTGATGGGTTTGTTAAAAAATTTAAAATGGGACATCAAATTTTTGTTTGAACAATTTACGAATGATCGTATTTCCCAGTCCCAGTATCTTATCAACTTCTTGATGCATTTTAAGACTACAAACGAGATTATAGTTAAAAGGAAACTTGGACATGTGGGCAAAAACGTTGATGTGCGGCCTCATGTTTTTTTATCGGGAACAAAGAATATCTTTATTAGCGATAATGTGACAATCAGGCACGAGTGTTCGATCAACGCTCCTTCGGGAAAAGATACGAAAGAAGGGAAGGTTTATATTGAGGATAATGTTTTAATAGCACAATACGTTATTATAACATCAAATCTGCATCAATTTAAGAATCCGAATATACCGGTATCCAATCAAAGTGAAACCGCAAAAACGGTCAGAATAAAAAAAGGTGCATGGATTGGAGCCCGCGCCATTATTCTGCCGGGAGTGACAATAGGGGAAAATTCAATTGTAGGAGCGGGTGCGGTAGTTACTAAAGATGTTCCCCCAATGGCGATTGTGGGAGGAGTTCCGGCTAAGCTCTTAAAATATCGAGATTCTGGTGAGTTAGAGTAATAACGTTGTAAAAGTATCGATTATAAGGAGGAGGAAGTCATAAAAAATATGAGAGAAAGGGCTATTATTTTTCATTACCCATATATTTGAGGAAAATGCAATAGCCCATGTAGATAACATATGGATTGATTTATAGCAAAGTTTATTGTGAAAAACCTACTGCCATCTTATTAGGTTATGTCCATAACATTTTGTGAATTTGGTTATTAATCTAATCAGTCAATTGATGGGATCGCCAACGAAAACAAAGGGGCTTCGATATTTTCACTCAAATGGACTCAGTAAGAATGGCAGGAAGTTATTTGATAAAGGATTACGGTTAAATAAATATGTCTAACTTGGCGAAGAGACTAGTAAAGGGCGCGGGTATTGTCTTCATTATGACAATGCTCAATACCTTTTTTGGATTTATGGTCCGAATAGTCCTCGCGAGGAACCTCACCCTTGAAGACTTCGGTTTTTTTTACGCGGTAATAGCCTTCTTGGGACTGGTTGGGCTTCTAAAAAACCTTGGCGTCAATCAGGCGATAATAAAGTTTATCCCGGATTTCCTCGTTCAGAAGGATTTTGGGAAGGTCAAGACATCCATCCTTTTTTCCCTCGGCTTCTCCATCACCACGTCCGCCGTAGTTGTATCTGCCCTTTATTACTTCTCCAACGAGATAGCAACGGGTTATTTCAAAGATCCGAACGTTGAAACCGTTTTCAGAATTTTTCTCGTATTTTTTGTGGTGCAGCTTCTTGTCTCGTCCATCAGCAGTATCTTCAACGCCTTTCAACGTCCTATCCTGCTCTCGTACAGCGGGGTATTTATAAATCTTTTTTTCTTCATCCCGATTTACTTCAGCGACAAGCTCGATATTTCACGGGTGGCGTGGTATTACAACGGCGTTCACATGGTGGTGCTGGTTACAAACATAGTGCTTCTTCTAAATGTATTTAATATCTTTAGGTACCAATCATCCGGGTTCATACCCGTTGTAAAAAAATTGATACCCTTTGGGGCCGCGACAACCGCCAGCACCATCGTAAGTCACACTACCATGAGAGTCGATACCATCTTCCTGACATATTTTCAGGATCTAAAAACGGTGGGTATCTACAGCGTCCTGACGCCCTTCAGGACGATATTTAAAGTAGCCGGAAGCTCCATAAGCAAGATTTTTTTCCCAATGACAAGCGAGCTATACGGCCAGGGGAAGACAAAGGAGCTTATAAACACCTTGAAGATGATTCAGAAATATATAATCCTCCTTATGATGCCATTTACCGTGGTCTTCTTCGCCTACACCGAGTTTATTATAGAGGCCCTTTATGGCGTAAAATTCGTAGAGGGGGTGTTTGCGGCAAGGTTAATAGTCCTCGCTTCAATCATTCAGCCCATATACATTGTGAACGTCGGGACAATAAACGGCCTGGGGAAACCAATGAAGAACACACAGATTATCACGATCACCGGAATAATCAATTTTTTACTTAACATGATCTTGATTCCCATTTGGAGCTATAACGGCGCGGCGATTGCCGTACTCCTAAACAAGATTATTGTTTTCGCGGTGACAAATATCGTTATATACCGGCTGATCGGATTCAGGTTTGATTTTTACCTGATTCTGAAAGTTTTATTGGCGGGTGCGGCGATGTACATATTCCTCGTATTTGCCAAAACCTGTTTTTACGACACAATTTTATGGCTTGCCATAGTCCAATATATAGCGGCGTCCATCTTGGGCCTTGTCGTTTATCTCGCCCTCTGTTTCCCATTGAAGGCCGCCACCATCGATGAGGTAGTTAAGATGTCTAAATTAGTTTTTAAGAGGTAGGTATCTACAGGGTGCTTTATGGCGACTATAAGGACTTTCTTATCCAAACAGAAGAGGTTGACCCTAAAGATTGTGGGGAAGTCTTTAGATATTATGAGACTCCCCGGGGATGCGAAGATAGGGAGGCTTGCGCAAAGTGACCTCTCTCTTAAGATAGATACGGAGAGGCTCCTGTTGAAGCAGGTCAACGATAAGGGTTATCGAATGACGGAGCCAATGCTCAGAGTTGTTGTTGAATATCTTGCCGTAGATGAGTTGTTCGGGGGAAACAATCGGGGAGTAAATCTGTTCAATAATCTAAGGATTGGACTAAAAAGCAAATTTCCGGAGGAGGAGAGGGGGACGATAAAAGCGCTCAGGGATTTATCTCAGAAGGTATCCAAAAACGGTTTTTCCCCTTATGATTTTGTCATAATAGACAAGAACCAGAAAATTTTGTTTGGGCACGATCTGCTGGCCAATGCCCTCTACTTCGGCATAGGAGAGATCCCGGTCAAGATAGCCTTGACTCCGTTAATGAAGCTAGTGGGAAAGAGGGAGAATCTCACTATTCAAGACAATAGAATACAAAGAGATAAGGGAGGGATTCAGGAGAAATTTTTCAGCGACGAAGAGATTGATCTCATAGAGGCGACCATGGACAAGATATTTTTTGATCTCGGGCTCTATTTCCCCGGGATACTGTGGGGCCCAGTTTCCGAATACTTCGATACTATTATGGAGAAGCTGTCAAAAAGGCATAAGGTTGTTTTTGTCAAGGATTACCGGTTCGATGATAAAGACGATTTCTACGAGATGTTGAAAAGACTCTATTCATGGGAGGCCGTAAAGGAGGATTACATCAAGATGAAGTTTGACTACCTGATTAAACACCCCCTCATTATTCGCTTTTTCTCCCTTTTGATATTGAATCCGGGATTTAAATCTTCCGACGGTGGAAATAAGCCTTTCTCATCTGTTGTGAAAAATATGAAGGAGGATTACCGGAGGATATATTCCATGAAAGTTGAAAACTACATTCGCGATGTGGTATTGCATATAGGAGACAACTTTCAACACAACAGACATATCCTGAACGTGATCGGGGGCATAGGCAAAAGCGGTATGTAAGCAGGTCCAATCCATTTTAGACATTCAGACTGAGAAAAATCGGTTATGCAGAACATAAGGGGAAACAGCGTAAATACAATATTTGAGCTTGTATCCAAAGTGGAAAAGAAGCTCGATATTTACGACGGCTCCAAAAGCTTCTCTTACGGTGTTGTAGGGAACTGGGTCATACAGCGAAGGTATCTGAATCGCGTCCATTTTTCAAAAAGGAGGGGGGATTTTTTTAGCATTATTCCAAGCTTCACTATTGATGTCTCAAAAAATGGGGCCTTAAGGTTCATGAAAGCCTTTTTTCTCCCCCCATATCTTTTCAGCGAGACCTCTGCCCAATCGATCCTCGTGAAAAACAATATAAGGGCCTTTTATACCGATGGGCCAGTCCCTTTCACAGCAAAGATTATGATAGGAAAGACGAGGTCCAGGGAGAATATGGAAAACGAGATAAAAGTAAGGGAGAAGGTGTTAACCTTAAAGAGTGTAAACATTTCCGAAATTATTAGATATGAACTCGAAGGCGATCCGCCGTTTTTTACAGAGAAGATCATCCCCGGCCGGGTGGTTGATCCCATAAGGGATGAGGAGCTGATTCTGAGGGACCTGACGGAGGAGCTTTGGCGGATGTACGAGGGATACGGAATTGTCTTTAAGGGTATAGGTGAAGTTACAGATCCGTCCGGGGCAGAGGACACCATCCTCAAGGCGATGGAGATGATTGAATGGAGTGATCGATGGATGGGCAAAAGGGATTTCATCAAAAGGTGTGTGGAGATATTAAAGAGCGAAGCCCTTATGCCGTTAAGCATCGGTCACGGCGACCTGTCGACCGAAAATATGATCATGAGCCGAGACGGAAAAATATACGTCTCTGACTGGGAGCTTGCGCGTCAGATGCCTATAGTATTCGATCTCACCGGGATTATGAGCAAAGTGCCGAGGACAAGGGAGCTCTTCAAGGAAAGGATTGACGATTTGGCAGTCAATAACAGGGAAAAAAACATACTATCATTTCAGGATCAGCACTTCCTCTCGGTTATTACGGTCATATTACAGTGGGAGCATTCCTTGAGATACACGGAAAGGATCGAAAGAGGGAAGGACACCTTTTTAAGAAAGCTTAATAACAGCTTTGGACTTGCAAACGAAATACTCTAACGGATGTAATTGTAACCGGCAGGGATAAATTATAAGGAGATTTTTAATAAAAACTGGACAAAGTCCCTTATGGTGTAATGGACCCCAAAAAGTAGACAAGGGGGATAGTTGGATGTAAGATGGTACTGTTCTCCAAATTAGAAAGGAGAGGCAATGCCA
>JAFGIX010000076.1 GCA_016929395.1 Candidatus Zymogenus saltonus | reverse complement strand
TGGCATTGCCTCTCCTTTCTAATTTGGAGAACAGTACCATCTTACATCCAACTATCCCCCTTGTCTACTTTTTGGGGTCCATTACAGTATATACAATCATTATCAGGCTCGATAGATCCAAAATTAGGGTCCAAATTTATAACAGTGTTGAAATCTGACAAGGCATTTTCATACTTTTTCATATAATAATATGAATACCCTCTGTTGTAATATAAAAGAGGATAATTAGGGCACAATTCAATTGCTTTGTTTGATTCTGGAATTGAATCCTCCCACCGAGACATATTAGCAAGTATATTCCCCTTTAATGCATAAGCTTCGTAATCTTTTGGGGCCAATTCTATATATTTATTAATGTCTGAAAGCGCCTTTTCATTTTTACCTAAATTGCCTAATGCCGCGGCACGATAAAAGTAAACCTCTGAATTACTTGGATCAAGCTCAATAGCCTCATCAAGATACTCAATTCCCTCTTCATATTTTTCTTCACTTAGAAGTATTACGGCCGTATTGAAGAGCTCTTTCGATTTATTCATTGTTTTTACCTCCTCAGAAATTATGCCACCCACACCAGCTAAGATAGCGACACATACTTTCAACAAAAAAAAGACAACAACAACTGCAATGACAATCCCTACTATCTTCTTTACCACCCTATCCGTTACCTCATTTGACATCTCCTCTTTTTCTTTATCGACCATTTCGCACCCCCAACATATATTAACCGTTAATTTGCCAAATGTAATTGTATTCAATTTCTGTTTCTATGTCAAGGGTATTTTCAATTCCCAAATGGACCTTATGCAAGCAGCCTGAAATAATTACCGCGTGAAGCAACGCCGACATTATCCCCTTTACAAAACCCAAAAATCGATATATAAAGTTCGTGGAACCCAAACCTAAATGAATATCAATAACTCTTTGGATTGAAACAGTGAGAAGATTCAAGATTTCCACGGCAATTTTATTATCTGTGCTCGTCGTATCGGCGATCGCTTTTTCAACAACGGCGTCGGCAGAGGAGGTCGAGGCGGTTAAGGTAATAACCCACTTCGACGAGGAGAAGGGACTTGTCTCAAACAACATCTTCGGCCTCATGGCGGAGGCCTCCGGCAAGGGGTGGGGGCTTTTTATCGCCTCGGTAGGCGGCCTTCACGTCTACGTCGACGACGTCTTCCTATCGATATTCCAGGGGAGGGCGGCGGTAGTCCTGAATGCGGATTACTCAACTACGGAGGAGGGGGACCCGACCGAGACCCTCTGGACCTACGCCGCCGGGGAGAAGTTGGAGGACAACCTCCTTTATCGGGTCTCTTCCGAGAGCGGCCTCTGGACGGCGGAGAGGCTAACGTCCCCAAGGGAAGAGGTCACGGCGCTCTCCGCCCGGCACAGAACCCTCTACATCGGAACGGACAGCTCCCTCTACTACATTGAAGAGTCGGAACTCAAAGGTGCTTTGAATGTCGAATACAGGAAGATATTGACCGGCGTTTCGATAAATACGGTCGTATCAATGGGGGACGGAACCCTGGCCCTTGGGATGAGGGAGGAAGGGTCGGGAGCATCGGGCCTCAAGATCATAGGGGGGGAGATCTCCGGCGTAACCGGCTGGGTCGATCGGCTTTCGGGGGTGGATGTCACCGCCCTTCTTACGACCGAAGACGGCCTCCTAATCGGCACCGAGTCCTCGGGGATATATTTATTGGGTGAAGGAGGGGAGGTAAGGAATATAACGACTTCAAGCCCCACGGGGAAGATAAACGAAATACTATTAGACAACGGCAGGCTCTGCGTAGCGGCGGACGGGGGACTCTTCGTAGGGGATTTGACGACGCTTACGAGATGCGGGCTTACGGGATTTGACGGATCGGTCACCGCCCTGGCACCCGGCCCCGGCTCCCTCTTCTGGGTTGGCACAAAAAGCAATGGGCTCTACCTTGTCGAATATTTAGGGGCGAAGAAGTAGGCCGGCCTTACCCCTGAAAAATCATTAGCTTTGTGAACCTATGTTCAATGAAACCGTAATAAGGGACACCAGGGCCGTGGTCGATCTCGACCGGATCAGGGAGTCCGTCTCCGGTATAAGAAAGCTCGTTGGGGACGGCGTCGAGATCATGGCCGTGGTCAAGGCGGACGGCTACGGCCACGGCGCGGTGAGGGTGGCCAAAAAGGCCCTGAGATCGGGGGCGGAATCCCTCGCCGTTGCCTACCCGGAGGAGGGGGCGGAGCTCAGGGATAACGGCATAACGGCGCCGGTCCTCGTCCTGGGGCTTACCTCTCCCAAAATCAAGGGGGCGATGGAGAAGGTCGTGGGCTGCGGCCTTACCCAGACCGTGGCCGACACCGAGCTCCCCAGGGCGCTGAACGCGGCGACTCCTGAGGGTAAAAGGGTTCCGGTCCACATCAAGGTCGACACCGGCATGGGGAGGATCGGGATAGGGATCGAGGACGTTATCGAGTACATCTTATTTCTCAAGGGCCTCAAGAAGATCGAGATAGAGGGGATATATACCCACTTCCCATCTTCAGACGAGGCGGACAAGGGATTTACGAAGCGCCAGATCGAGGCATTCCTACGCCTCCTTAAAGAGCTGAAGGGAATGGGGATCGACATCCCGAAGGCGCACATGGCAAACAGCGGCGGTATCCTGGCCCACCCTAAATCCCATCTAACGTCCGTCAGGGCCGGGATAATGCTCTACGGCCTATACCCGTCCGGTGAGGTCGAGCGGTCTATCCCGCTGACCCCGGCGATGAGCTTTATCACCCGGGTCAGGTACTTGAAGAAGGTTCCGAAGGGAACCACCATAAGCTACGGGAGAAGTTTCGTCACTGAGAGGGAGACGGCGGTCGCCACGCTCCCGGTGGGTTACGCGGACGGTTACCTCAGAATCCTCTCCAACAGAAGACACGTGCTGGTCGGGGGAAAACAGGCCCCAATCATCGGGCGGGTCTGCATGGACATGACCATGGTCGATGTTACCGATATCTCCGGGGTCGAGGTGGGTGACGAGGTCGTCCTCTTCGGCCGCCAGGGGGAAAGCGAAATTCACATAGATCAAATGGCCGAGTGGCTCAACACCATCAACTACGAGGTAACGTGCATCGTGGGGAAGCGCGTCCCGAGGGTATATATTAATGAGTAGAAAGGAAAAGGGCCGAACCGGCGTCAGGGCCGACTCGTTTCTCCCATACGGCTTTAAGAAGGTAAAGGAAGGGGGGACGAGCTACTATCTCAGGGGGGAACTTATCGATCCCTTATTGAAGTCGGGCGTGTTGTCACCGGACAAGGGAACCACCCCCGAAGGCCCGGCCGTGCCCCTCGGTGGGGGCAGGGGGAGCGCCTTTAAGACGGAGATTTCTGGAGTGGGGGGTGTGGTGGTCAGACGCTACCGCCGTGGGGGGCTGTTTGGAAAGATCGTAAAGGATGGATACCTCGTCCCGCACCGCGCCTTGAGCGAGCTCTTCTCCCTCACAACGGCAAGGGCGAGGGGTGTTCCGGCGCCGAACGCCATCGGGGCGTCGGAGAAAAGAAGGCGGTTTTTGTTTATCCCCTCCCCCCTCTACACCGCCGCAATCGCAACCGCGGAGATTTCGGGCAGCGTGAATCTCCCGGAATTTCTCGGTAGAGAGGATAACTTAAACTCCAAAGCGGTAGTGCTCAACCGGGCCGGCGCGGCGATAAGGAAAATGCACGACGCCGGAATATATCATAGAGACCTTAACATGAATAACCTTCTCGTCAAAAGCGGAGAGGGGGAGATATTCATCATCGATTTTGACAGGGCTAAGGTCTGCGATTTTCTCTCCCGACGAATGCTGGAGAGAAACCTGAGACGCCTGCTGCGCTCCGCCAGAAAATTGGCGGGATTAGGGCTGTCCACCACGGACGAAAACTTCAGGCATATCCTTATCGGCTACACGAAAGGAGACGAGGCGGACCTCAGAAGGCTTGTCAAAAAAACAATATCCTCCCCCCTCCTGAAGATCAGGGGGTGCGTAAGCAGGGTTATGCACGGTTTGTTTTCCGGCGTGAAGGGTGAGCGACATTCATACAGAGTAATATTTTGAAGACCGAGGATCGTTTTAGGATCGAGGAGTCGAGGTTGCCCTCATTTAAGGGGTCTCCCGCCTGCGGATAACCGGCATCAGTTATCCTCGGCTTTTAAGCGGGGAATATCCTCTCCACGATCCCCTCGACCTCATCGAGCCACACGATTCGCTCCTGAAGCGAGCTTGTGGCAACCACGTTGAACATCTTTCTGTGAAAGTTCTTCACGCCGCAGAGGTCGAAGATGCACCTCCTCCACAATGTATCGAGTGGATCGGAAAACACCTTAATCTCCCTCTCGTCGGGGGTGTTGGACGTATTTATGACCAGGGCGGCCTTTGCCTTGAGCAGACCTATCGGGACGCCGTCGCCCGCGTCCCCCTCCACAAACCTGTAGGCGACGCCGGGGCGAAAGGCCCTGTCTATCCACCCCTTCAGGACGGCGGGGGGCTGTCCCCACCAGTTCGGGTGTATTATCACTATCCCGTCAGCATCGTGAAGCTCCGAGCAATGCTTATCAATTATTTTGTCAAGGGGGGCGTCATCCGGGATCTCTGCCGAGGGGAGGATCGGATCAAATCCCTCCCCATAAAGGTCGTGAAAAACGACCGAGTGTCCCATCCTCTTAAGCACTTCGACAGCCCTTTGAGAGACGGCATGGTTGAGACTTGCTGGATCGGGGTGTCCCAAAATCACCAATATTTTCATATTATTACTATACTCGAATTCAACAACGTGAGTCTGTTGATTCAACTTATACTATAATGCGATCAATCCCGAACGGCCGTATAGATAGCCGTGGGCGGCAACTCCTCCCGGATGTTCGGGTCTTCAAACAACCTGACCTTAAATCCCCCGAAGAGTTCATCGAGCACGACCTCGATCTCCTCGTCCGGCCTGTGCGACCATAGGGCGAATACGCCTCCGCGCTTCAACGCCCTTCTGATCTTCTTCATACCTGAAACGGTGTAGAGATAACCGTTCCCCTCGAGGATCAGAAAAGAGGGACCGTTGTCCACGTCCATGAGGATCAGGTCGAAAAAGCGCCTCCTCTTCTCCATCAGCTCCATCACATCCCCGTGGTGGACCCTGACCCTGCGATCGAAGAGGGCGCCGCCGTTGAAATGTCTCAGGTGCGTCCTGTTCCAGCGAATCACCGCCTCCTCGATCTCGGAGACCCATACCTCCGATATTGCTTTTTCCTTCAGTATCTCGTTAAGCGTCAAACCCAAACCGAGCCCCCCCACAAGGGCTGTGAGTCCCTCTCTCTTCGGGGCGATCTTCACCGCCTCGGAGGCGAGGATACGTTCGGACGGCCCATCTGTGGCGGCCATTACGTAGTGGCCCCCCACCAAAAGCTCGAAACACCGTTTCCCTTCAGTACCCTTATGCTTAAGCATCACGGTACCGCCGACGCCGTCTTCGCTTTCGACCACCCTGGCAATCTTTTTTACACTCATAATCTACCACGGAGAGCTAAAAAAGTATTTAGCCGGCCAATTTGGTGAAAAATCGTCTAATATTACAAGATTAAAATATCGAAAAATTTATGAAAGAAAAGTATCTAATACATAGCACATATATAGACATCTTGTTCTGGATAAGTTGTGGATAAACTCCTTGGCAAAGCCCATAACTGCTTGAAAATACGAACTATTTCAAGAACTGCTTAAATATTAAGCATCTCTTTTGTTTAATATTTTCAATATGTTGCTACCTTTTTAGGACTATTTTCGTCGAAAAAATATGTGTCTTTACTTAAACTATATTATTCTTTATTCCGCTCCCCGTTAAGTAAAAATTCCCTCGCCTTCCTTACTACAGCATCGGCCTCTATGAGATCCATGCACCGGTGATGTCCCTCGGGACAGACCCTTTTCAGGCACGGGGAGCATTCGACGTCGTCGCGCCTTACGATTTTGGCCCTTCCCTCTTTGACCATCGGGGCCGTGGTGACGTGGTTTGTGGAGCCGAATATCGCAACGATCGGAACGTCGAGGGCCGCGGCGATATGCATAGGGCCGGAATCGTTGGTGATAAATACATCCATAAACGATATCACGGAGATCAGCTCCTTAACGGTCGTCCTTCCCGCCAAGGAGATCTGCTGTGTCTTCATGGATGAAACAACAGCATCCGCCGCTTCGACGTCCCCCGGGCCTCCAAAGACAACGGCCCTCCCACCGAACTCCCCAACGAGGCTGTCCGCCGCCTCGGCAAACCTCTCCGGGTACCACATCTTAGCAATGCCGTAGGCGGCCCCCGGATTTATCCCTATCAACGGGCCCTCCGCTCCCCCTCGAGAAAGGCCGTATTTTTTGAGAAGGTCGGTTCCTCTCTTCCTTTCTTCATCTCCCAAAACCAGGGAGGGAATGGCCGAGGGGCCGGGATCGCCCAATACGGAGACGAGATTCCTGTAATACTCCATCTGGTGGACATTCCTTATCTCCTCGGTCCTCGTAACCCTCTTTGTCAATAGGGGCGATCTGAGATCGGCGGCGTAACCCACCCTCTCCTTTATCCCCCCTGCAAACAGCAGCAGCGCGGAGTGAAGGGAGCGGGGAAACGCTATCCCGAGGTCGTATCTCTTCGCCCTGACAGCCCTGATAAGATCGATCTCCCCCAAAATCCCCGTCTTGTATTCGACGACTGAGTCTATCACGTCTGACCCGAGCCCGGCGGAAAAGAGATCCCCCAGGGGCCGCTTTACGGCAACGTCGATCTCGGCATCGGGAAAGATGTTTCTCACCGAATAGACGGCCGGCAGCGACATAAAGACGTCCCCGATCCAGTTGGTGCCCTTAACTAAAATCCTGTTCATATCTAAAATCAATCCAAGGGCTTTGCCTCGTCTATGAGCATAATCGGGATGTCGTCCTTAATCTCGTAGAGGAGCTTACACGCGCCGCACTTAAGTCCATCCCCCTCCTTTGTCAGCTCCAGGTCCCCCTTGCACTTGGGACACGCCAAAATATCCAGAAGCTCTTTATCGATGGGCATCTTATCCCTCCTCTTTATCTATGGATAATTACGGTTTAAGAACCTAAAATGTATTTTACGGCGGAGAGAAGGTCTTCGCAGGTGTGGTCGGGAACGATCCCCTCAGCTTTTAGCTTTTCCGCCTCCTCCGCCCCGTGGCCGGAGAGAAGCAAAACGGTCTTTGCGCCGATATTCTTCCCGAGCTCGATGTCCCCTTTATGATCCCCCACCACAAAGGAACCGTCGATTGAAACCCCGAACTCCTCTTCGGCCTTCTTGACCATCCCGGCCTTCGGCTTTCTGCAGTCACAGTCAACTCCGTATTCCCCGCTCCCGAAATCGGGATGGTGCGGGCAGTAGTAGACGGCGTCTACGAAGGCCCCCTTCACGTTCAGCTCAAAGAGCATCTTGTCGTTCACCTTCATCACGTCCTCCTCGGTGAAGTAGCCCCTCGCCACCCCGGACTGGTTCGACACAACGATCACGGCGAATCCCGCGTCGTTGAGGAGCCTGATCGCCTCGGCCGCACCGTCGATAAGAACGAAATCCTCAGGCCTTGCGAGATACCCCACCTCCACATTTATCGTGCCGTCTCTGTCCAAAAAAACCGCCCTCTTATTGGTTTTTTTCATTCAAATACCCACTATCTATTTCTTTATAAATCCACCATCCAAGCCGAGTCCGGATACCGCCATGTCAAAAACCGCCTTGTCCCCATCCGCCGCAAGCGACATTACAAGGGCAAAGATGGGGAGCCTGAACTTCCTGTCGGCCGAAATCCTCGCCATATCCTTCTCGGTCGTGACCAGCATCTCGGCGTTGTACAGAAACGCCATCCTCTCTATCGCCTTGAAGTCGTCTTCCGTGAAGAAATAGTGATCCAGAAACGGAAGCTCGCAAACAACTATAGCCCCTATCTTATCAAGGGTCTTGAAAAAAGAGGCAGGCCTTGCGATGCCGGAAAACGCCAAGACCCTCTTTTTATTAATGATTTCAACGGGATGCGTATTTCCCTCGATAGCCAAAATAGACTCCGGCACAAGCGTGCTTTTAACGACCGGAATTCCGCCCGCCAGGTATCGTTTAAGCTTCCCCTCAAGCCCCTTTGTGTCGGGAATCCCGCTTCCCGACTTGTCGTTTATCCATACGACGTCCGCCCTCTTTGAGGCCTTCAGGGGCTCCCTCAGGGGTCCGACTGGAAGCATCAGCCCGTTCCCGAGGGGATTCTCCCCGTCAAAGACGAGGATGTTCATATCCCGCCTCACCCTGAGGTGCTGATACCCATCGTCCATGATGACGACCTCGGCATTGTATTTATCCACGGCGGCCCTCCCCGAGAGGGTCCTCTCCGGCCCGACTATAACAGGAACCGCATTTGTACCCGTCAGCCTTCGGGCCGTCATCAGCGCCTCGTCCGGCGCCTTCCCAGGGGAGCGCTTTACACCCTCCCGATCCGAGACCACAAGGTAATCACCCTTGACATTAAAACCGTATCCCCTCGAAATCACTGCTGTGTTAATGCCGGCTCCCTTAAACATCTCAGCAATATGCATAACGACCGGGGTCTTTCCCGCGCCGCCCGCGGTGAGGTTGCCTACGTTTATCACATAGGCGCCGAGCCTCTCCGACCTGAAAAGGCCGACCCTGTAGAAAAAGACCCTTATACAAACAACGAGCCTGAAGAGAAGCGATACGAGAAAGAGGGGAAATAGGGCAAATATTACGACAAGCCTCCATCTGTGGTTCTCGTGGATCTTCGCAAAGAGCCCGAAAAGCCATGTCCGGCCACCCGTCCGGCCCTCATTCCTGCCACCCCCATTCATCTTTCGGTCGACCCTTTGATGAACGGCATAAGAAGTTCGATGCACCTTTCGGTCGCCCCCCTGTTCCTCTCTATTACAGAGGCGGCCCTTTCCCCCGACCTTAACGCAAAATCGGCATCCGCCATCATTCGCCCCGCGATTTCAGCCATCTCACCGGCGGAAGATACCACAAATCCCCCTTCCGCATCGACCAGGTCTCTCGATATCTCGGGGAAGTTTCCCATGTGAGGCCCGAAGAGGGGCGCCTTTTTAACCGCCGCCGCTTCAAGGACATTGTGTCCCCCAATCCCCTTAATGAGGCTCCCGCCGATAAAAACTACATCGGCCGACCCCATAAGGCTTGACAGCTCCCCTATAGTGTCCAGGAGGAGTACGTCCGGACCGTCTTTAGAAGATACCTTTAAACCTTTCGATCCGTCCACGATCTCGGTCCTCTTTATGTAGCTTAAATCCCGGCTTTTTAAAAGCTCCTCCACCTCACCTACCCTGTTGAGGTGGCGGGGCGCCACGATTAAAAATGGGCGGTCATTTGTTCCCCCAAGTCCGGCTACGGCGTCGAGGACGATCTCCTCCTCCCCCCGGTGCGTGCTGCCGGCGAGGACAATCTTGCGGCCTATCCTTGAAATGAAATCCTTGAGATCACCTTTGGGCCCCTTATGCTCCGGGAGCATGTCGTACTTGACGTTCCCGGAGACGTGGACATTATCAGGCTGACACCCCAGATCGATATATCTCTCCCTGTATCCCTCCGACTGGGAGACAACGGCGGAAAGACGACCGAGGACTCCCGAAGAAAAGGCGCCGATCATCGTAAACCGCCTGTGGGTCCTCTCCGACATCCTTCCGTTTACAAGGACGACGGGGATACCCCTTTTTTTAGCAATCCTTATAAAGTTCGGCCATATCTCCGCCTCGGTCAAGACAACGAACACGGGCGAGACCTTTTTAAGGGCGCGCCTTACAATCCAGGGAAAATCGAAGGGGAAATATGAAACGAAGGCTTCTGGGATGGTCCTTTCGGCCGTGAGTCTTCCCGCCGGCGTGTTCACTGTAAGGAGCACCGGAAGGTCGGGGACCTTCCTCCTCAAAGACTCGATCAGTGCCCTTGCCACCATGACCTCCCCTACGGACGCGGCGTGTATCCAGAGCGGCCTCTCTGCGGGGATATTTATATGCCCAAACCTCTCCCTGAATCCCCTCCTACCCTCCTTTTCCTTCATGAGCCTTGGGATGTAATAGAGGAGCGCCAGGGGCGCGAGCAGGTTGTACAGGACGAAGTGTCCTTCATCACCCGTCACCCTTCCCACGGCCTTAGAGTCCTCCCACTTTGCCTTCAGAGCTCCAGAAACGAAAAGGGCTGCTGAGGCACACAAAACGCCCAGGGCGGCTCCTCCCAGGACGTCCGAGGGATAGTGAACGCCCCCGTAGACCCTGGAGAGCGCCACCATGAGGGCCGCGGGGATCAGGATAAAGGTCGTCTTCGGATAGAACCAACCGAGAACCGTTGCTATTGCAAAGCTGTTGGCGGAGTGGGACGAAGGGAAGGAAAAGGACGAAGAGTAACCCCACTCTTTCAGAAGGTTGACGTTATCGAGGACGTGATACGGCCTGGGCCTCGCCACAAGGCTCTTTATCCCGTAAAAGCTTATGGTGTCGGTGAGGCCGATGGCCGCACCTAAGATCAACATTACCCAAAGGGCCTTGAGCCTCCATTTTATCAAGGCGAATATCGCCAAGATTACAAGCGGTATTACAAAGATTTCAAAATCAGAGAAATAGGGCAGGACCTTGTCCAGCAGGGGGGACTTCAGGCCGTGATTGATCAAATAGAAGATGGAGAGATCAAGTCCGTAGAGCCGGTCTGCCATAGATGATACTCAAAAATAAAAAATTACCTGGTTTTAAACGGAATATATCGTCGACGCAATTATTATATTAACTTGGCGATCTGATTACGATAATCCCGCCGGTTCCCCGACAATGCACCGTATCATCCAAATCGATCGGATCGAGAGAAGATCAAACTAAAACCACTCCGTCGGTTGGAACCTCCTTGTCTTGAAACTGCATATCGTAAAGCTTCTTGTATTCACCGCCTTTAGCGAGAAGCTCATCGTGGGTTCCCTGCTCGACTATCTTTCCGCCAACCACAACCATGATCCTGTCCGCATGCTGTATTGTGGAGAGCCTGTGGGCGATGACAAAGGTGGTTCTTCCCTTCATGAGGTTTTCGAGGGCCTTCTGCACCTCCTTCTCCGATTCTGTATCGAGGGACGACGTCGCCTCGTCGAGGATCAAGACAGGGGCGTCTTTCAGAAGCGCCCTGGCGATGGAGAGCCTTTGGCGCTCACCGCCGGAGAGCCTCGCCCCATCCTCCCCGATCATCGTGTCGTATCCTTCGGGAAGCCGCTTTATGAAATTGTAGGCGTTGGCCGCCTTGGCGGCATTGTCGATCTCTTCCTGGGAGGTATCCATATTGCCGTAGGCGATGTTGTTCCTTATGGTATCGGAAAATAGTATAGTCTGCTGGGTCACGATCCCTATTTGCGATCTTAACGATTTCAGCTTCACGTCCCTGATATCCACGCCGTCAAAGAGCACCTTGCCTCCGGTCACGTCGTAGAATCTGGGGATCAAATTGACCAGCGTCGTCTTACCGCCGCCGCTCATGCCGACAAAGGCGAGCACCTCCCCCACCTTGACTTTGAGGTTGATGTCGGTGAGAACAGGAACGCTGTCGTATGAAAAGGATACGTTCTTGAACTCTATTTCGTTTTTTACAGGGGGAAGCTCGATGGCTCCTGGGACATCCACTATATCCGGCTTCGTATCCAATATATTAAAAATTCTTATGGAGGCTGCGATCGCCTCCTGTATGCCGTTATTCAGCCTCGACAGAGCCCTGACGCTGGGGTAAATCAGCATAAGGGCGGCAATAAAGGAGACGTACTTGCCTATGTAGCCCTCAATCCCCATCGCCTTCCAGCCGCCGTAGAGGAGCACGAGGGCAAAACCAAAGGTGCCGATGACCTCCATGATTGGGCCGGTCATCGCCCTTACCCGCGCCTTCTTCAAATAGGTCTTGAAGAGCTTCGTATTCTCCTTATTGAATCGCTCCGACTCGTAATCCTCCATGCCGAAGGCCTTCACTATCCTGACGCCGGAAAAGGTCTCCATAAGGATCGTGGTGATATCGGCTGTTTTCTCCTGTCCTCTTGTCGAAACCTTTCTCATGCTCCTGGATATCCTTGTGATGGGAATGGTCATCAACGGGAAAACTCCGAAGGCCACAATGGCAAGAAGCCAGTCCTGATAAAAAGCGACTCCCATCAAGACCAATATGGTTACCAGCTCCTTGAATCCCCCCTCGACGGCGTCGGTGACGGCCACGTTGACCAAGCCCACATCGTTGTTTATCCTCGACGTCAGAAGGCCCGTGTGGTGATCGGAAAAAAACCTTAACGACAAACCCTGTATGTGGGAGTACAACTCCTCCTGGATGTCCTTTATTACGTGCAGACCGACAGCCCGCATCAGATAGGTGCCAAAGAAGTTGGCAAAACCCCTTACAAAGTTAATGAAGACCACCCCGATGGAGAGAAGTAAAAGGCCCTTTAGATTTTTCGATTCAATCAGGTTGTTGATGAGGGGCTCCACCACCTTGACGAGGGCTCCTGTGGTCCCGGCAAAAACCAGGTTAAAAAATACGGCGGGAAAAAACTTTCCCCAGTAGGGCTTGACATACTTAATAAGCCTCTTATAAACATCAATAAGTTCTTTTTTAGGGGGCAGTTTAGTATTGCTCTTTTTCTTTCCCATTTTTTCTATTATCCTTCACCTTTTTAATTTTCCATATCTCACTCTGAACTTCAGCATCATAATGAGGCTCTCGATCCCTATCTTCCAGTTGAACTTCGGCTCCCCGGCCCTCCGGTCGGAAAAGAGTATCGGAACCTCGGTAAAGGTAAAGCCGGCCTTCAACGCCCGATACAGCATCTCCTGGACTATCGAGGGCCCGGTGGAGATCATCCCGTCGAGGTCCATCGCCTCCACGACCTCCCGCCGAAACAGCCTGTAGCCGGACGTGGGATCCCCCACCTCGATGCCGGTGGTCATTCTTATATAGAAAGCGGCAAAAGAGGTGATCGCCCTCCTTACAAGCGACCTTCCCTCCTCGCCTCCGCCGAAAGCCGCCCTTGAACCAATAACAATATCATATTTTTTTATCTCTTTCAAGAAATCTTTTAGATATTTCGGATCGTGGGAGAAATCGGCGTCCATCTCCCCGACGGCGGAGAGCTCCGGGCCCAAACCCAGAGCGTACTTAAATCCCTCTATCCCGGCGGTTCCCCTACCCCTCCGGCCCGTCCTCACCAAGAGGTGGATCCTCCCGTCGCGATCTCCCATGTTTCTGACCGCCTCGGCGGTGCCGTCCGGGGAATTATCGTCCACCACAACGACCCCGATGTCGTCCGCTATCGAGAGCACCTCATCGATAAGGGACTCGATGTTCTCCGCCTCGTTGTAGGTCGGTATCATTATAGCTGTCTTCATGTCTCCACAATGTCAAAGGCTCAATGTCTACTTTTTTAACCGGCTACGAAAAACCTCGAGATTATCTTGTCCACACCCCAGCAGACGATGATCGAGATTATAATCCCTATCAGCGCCCCACAGATTACGTCCAGCGGGAAGTGGACGCCGAGATATATCCTCGAGAACCCCACGAGGGCTGCGAGGACAAAGAGGGGAGCCGTATACCACCCCCTATGGTACCAGATTAGGGCGACCGCCGCCCCAAAGGCGAGCTGAGTGTGCCCCGAGGGAAAGGAGAGGTGCCTGGGGTCCTCGATAAAGAGATTTACCTTGACCGTGCCCGTGGCGATAAGGCCCATCAGGTCGACAACGGGCCTCGGACAGGAAATACAGTCCTTGATTATCTCCACCACGGCTCCCCCCAGCAACACGGCAAGCACAATGACGAAAAACCGCCTTAGAAAATTCTCCTTGTCGTAGAAGAAGAGGGGAACGCCAATCAGGGCGGCAGTCGCAAGCCCCGCCCCGAACTGGGTGATGACAAACATCGAAGCATCGGTGAGATCGGAATGATACATCCCGTTTATCGCGAGGAAGAGACTCCTGTTTAAATCAAAGACCGATTCCATCGATTAAATTCCGCCTCAATACTTCGTCCCGATAAAGCCGTAGCACTTATAAATATAAGTCTCCTTTGCGCGGTATCCCCCCTTCCTTGTAAAGAGAACGGTTTTCGGCTTTTTATCGATCCTCTCGAACTCGTACCTCTCCCAGGGGTGGTCGTTGTAGTGATCGTTTGCGACGTATATTGCGTCCCTCCCCACAAGATCGTCCATATTCTGCCAGAAGTTGAACTGGTTTATCTTCCTCTTGCTGGAGAGGCAGATCACGTTTTCAAGATCTTTCAGGGCGAATCCGAGCTGGGACGCAACGTTGTAGTGATAGGCAAGGACAAAGGGTTTTTTGCCGTTAACCGTCATATCGCCCTCTATCTCCCTTACGACGGGCGCCACGGCGTCCCACCCCATAAGATCGTTTGTAACGTCGTAGTGGGACTTCTCCGGCCTGTAGAGGGGATATATCATCTGTATGTGAAAAAAGGCCATAAATATAATGGGAAAGGCTACCCCGACCGCCACCAGCGCCTTAAAGGTGGAAGTCCCTTTCATCCACCCCCTTATCGCGGTTAAAATTCCCCCCCTGTCCACATCCCTCCCGGAGACCGCCCTGAATAGCTTGAAGTCGTAGAGTCTTTTCTTCCCCCACCTTTTAAGGTACTCCGGGTAGAGCCCGGACGCCGCGACGATCAGGGGGACGTACCCGAGGGCCGGCCAGTGCGGCTCTGCGTCGTCGGTAAAGCACATGACGACGTAGAAAAACAAAAGCGTGGGGATGGAGGTCAATGCGATAAACTTGTAGTTTATATCTTTATTGCCCCAAAAGCCGCGCTTGACGGCAACGTAGAGGGATGCAAGGAGAAAGTAGAGGAGGATCGGAGTCATCACGAACTGCCCCCCCACCATCTTCCCCAGGTTTTCCCACTCGAATCCCTCGCCCCCGTGCCTCGTCTTGATGTGAAAGGTCATGCTGGGGTAGCCGTGCTCCATGTTCCAGAAGAGGATCGGACTTGCGATCACGGCGGCGATCAGGATCGCCAGGTAGAGGTGGGGGCTCTTGAGATACCCCCTTACCCTCTTGTCCGATGAGAGGAATATAAAGGTGGTCGGGAGGAGGAGGATCGCAAAATATTTGGAGAGGAGCGCGAGTCCCGCCACGACCCCCATGACGTACCAGAACCAGAACTTGACTTTGCCCCCTCCGGATTCGCCGTCCATCTTCATTGTTTTATATAGTAAGTAGAGGAACAGAATCCAGAGGGTTGCCAGGGGGCCGTCCGGGACGATTATCAGTCCCACTATATAATATAACGGGAGGATATTTGTGAGGACGACCGAGTAGAAGCCGGCCCTCCTGCTCTTGAAGATGTCGACGGTCAAAAGATAGACGAGGATCGTCGTTATCAAAAACAGCATCGTGTTCCCTATCCTGACGAAAAAGGGGGTGTCGCCCCCCAATTTCGTCGTAAGGGCGATTATATACGCCACCATGGGTGGGTGGTCGAAGTAGCTGAGGTCGAGGTGCTTAGACCAGGTCCAGTAGTAGGCCTCGTTGTCGCCCAGGCCGATAATCCCGATGATAATCAGGTGGTAGAGGGTCGCCAGAGAGATCAGGATGATCGTGTACCTCTTGTATCTCTCGTCCTCGGTCAAATTTTTACTGAAAACATCGGCCATAATAATATCATCTCATACGTAAAACTCATCCGTCTCTTTTAACTCCGCCCTTATCTTCGAGAACCGATAGGGCCGCCTCCAATACCTCCTCCAGGGATACGGCATCCATACAGTTGGGAGACTTGCCGCAGGAAGATCTATAGCAGGGGGCGCATTCGATCTTCGCAACCACCTTCCTCCCCAAACCGAAGAGGTCTATCTCGCTTTCGACCGTTGGGCCGAATACGGCGACGACGGGGACGTTGTGCGCAAGGGCCAGGTGGAGGGCCATGGTGTCTCCCGTGACGACAAGGTCAAGGAGAGAGATGATCGCCGCAAATTGCGAAACTGAGTGGTTGCATCCGATATCGACCGCCCTCTTCCCCGAGGCCTCGTGAATCCTTTTAACCTTTTCCTTTTCCCCCTCCCCACCCAAAAGGACGATCTTTACTCCCCTCCCGCCGACCGTGACTATGCCGAGTCTGTCGATAAGTTTAACAAAGCCATCTTCCGTCCAAGCCTTGTTGGCAAAGACCGGCCCGGCGCCGATATTCAGGCCGACTGTTATATCGCCTCCCAAGAGCCCCTTCTCCTTGAACAGGGAGTTTACGTAATTTCCATCTTCCGGGTCGATTTCGAGACGGTACCTCTCCCCCTTGTACTCAAGACCGCACATCTCAAAGACGATCTCGGGGTAGCTCTTGTCGTTCTCGTAAAACTTAAGGGGATCGTCGAGCCCCAGACGGAGGGCGTACTCGCTCCTCTTGTCGAAGATATCGAGGGTGCCGAACTTCGAGAGGCAAAATCCAACTTTCTTTTTCGCCCTGATATTCCCGGCCAACCCCACCGCCCTCGTCTCCTTGTCGAGGGAGATCAAAAGATCGAACCTCTGCGCCGTCAAATACTGGACGCTCTCGAGGTTGAAGACGTGGAGCCTGTCTATCTCATGATTTGTCTTTAGGAGCCGATACGCCGCCGGGTCGGTGACCCAGGTAATGTGGGGATTTTTGTATCTCTTTTTCAGACCGGAGATCAGGGGGGTTGTCCTTATCACGTCTCCCGTGGCGGCGAGCTTGATAATCAATATCCTCGTCCCCATAGGGCGATAGTGGGGACAGCCACTGCACAGCCGCCTGTGGCGACAGGGCTTTTCCCCTATATAATATATGCAGTCTCTTTTTATCTCCACGGCTCAAAGAAAATTCATGATCCTCTCGGCGACGCGCGCCGAGGCTCCGGGCTTTCCTATCCTCCTTCTCACCTCCGACAGGTCTTCCCTCATCCTCTTCATTACGGCATCGTCCGACAAAATAGAAATGACGTGCCGCGCGATATTTTCGGCGTTTACATCGGATTGTATCAGCTCGGGAACGACCCGCTTTTTCGCCACCAGATTCACCATCGCGATGTAGTCCACCCTGACAAGGAGCCTCGCGATCATGTAGGTGAGGTAGTTCAGTCTATAGACAACGACCATCGGCGTTCCCATGAGCGCCGTCTCGATGGTGGCCGTGCCGGAGCTGACGATGGCGATATCGGCCCCCCTGACAACCCTGTGAAACGAGTCCTTCACGACGGCAACGTTAAGCGACGTGTCTTCAAGATAAGGGGCAACATCCTCCATCTCAAGGGTCGGGGCGAGAGGGATTGTGAAGGACGCGTCCGGGTATTTCCTCTTGATTATCTCAGACGCCCCAAGAAGGTGCGAAAGGTGCCTCTCTATCTCGCTTCTCCTGCTCCCCGGAAGGAGCGCCACGTTAGGCTTTCCTCCTCCGACCTTCGCGTCTCCACCCCCCTTTAGCCTCCTCTCTACCCCTGCCACAACATCCATCAGGGGATGGCCCAGAAACTCCACGTCGACCCCTGCCTCCCTGTAGATATTGACCTCGAATGGGAAGATGACCACCATCTTGTCGGCAAATCGGGCGATCGTCTTTACCCTGCCCCGCCTCCAGGCCCAGACCTGGGGGCTTATATAATAAAAAATCGGCATCTTCCCCCCATCTTTCCCCAGCTTGACCGCCGCATCGGCGACCCTGAAGTTGAAGTCCGGAAAGTCGATCAATACTATAAGGTCGGGCTTCAGGGCCCTCATCGACTCCTTCAGAAGATCCAGGGCGCCCTTTATCGTCTTGAGGTGTTTCACGACCTCGACGAGGCCGACCACGGTGATCTCCTCCGACCTTACGAGGGCCAGGAGCCCCGCATCCCTCATCTTGCTCCCGCCGACGCCGAAGAAGAGTGTGTCTGGGGATAGCGCCGCCACCTCCCTCATTAGCTCGGCGCCGTACTGGTCGCCGGAGGCCTCCCCCGCCACGATGAGCACCCGCTTTTTTGCAACATGGGCCTTTATCTCATCGATACCGTATTTCCCATCAAGCTTATCAGGCGGTGACGTCATCCGTTATGATCCCCATCTCCCTGAGCTTTTTAAGAGACGCTTGAAGCTTCTCCTTTATCATCATGGCGACTTCGAGGGCCCTCTTCCCGTCAACGCCCGTAACCGAGGGCTGACTCCTCGTCTTTACCGAATTTATGAACGATCTTATCTCATCGCCCAGATAATCGCTGGGGGAGATGTCTATATCCTCCTTTACGATAGAAAGGCCGTTTTTGGCGTCGTTGATCCTCTTATAAACCGTAATCTTCTGGGCCGCGTAGTCTATAGATATGTAGGCGTCCGACTGAAATATGCGGATCTTTCTCATCTTATCGACACTTACGCGGCTTGCCGTGACGTTGGCCACGCACCCGTTCTCGAAGTTGAGCCGGGCGTTTACTATATCCACGTGGGATGTAATTATAGGAACGCCCACCGCGTCTATGGCGGCGATCTCCGATTTTACCATGCTCAAGATAATATCTATGTCGTGGATCATGAGGTCCAGGATGACATCGACGTCGGTGCTCCTCTCAGGGAAGGGGGAGAGCCTGTGGGATTCGATAAACATCGGCTCCTTGAGGTGGCCCTCGAGGGCGATGATCGCCGGGTTGAACCTCTCCAGATGGCCTACCTGCAGGATAAGACCCTTTGAGTCCGCCGCGGTGATCAACCTCTCCGCCTCATTGACGGCGGATGTTATCGGCTTTTCCACAAAGACATCCACTCCCCTGTTCAAGAAGTCCATCGCCACGTCGTGGTGGAGAACTGTGGGAACTACCACGCTGACCGCATCCACCCTGTCAATAAGCTCCCGATAATCTTCGTGGCAGGAAACACCGAACTTCTCTTCGATCTTCCTCGCCACGCTCGGATTTAGATCCGACACCCCCACCAGGTCCACGTCGCCAAAGGAGAGGTACTTCTCGATATGAAACGTGCCGAGATACCCCGTCCCCACAACACCGACCCTGACTTTTTTATTACATTCTGCCAAAATCTCCAGCCCTCAAAATAACTTTAAAATAAGAAGAACCCAATGCCTCTCACTCAAAAACCAAAACTCCACTTCCCAATTCAATTCGATTAACACCGCTGTATGCGGAACCGAAACCGCCCTCAACACACCCCCCTATTCGCGGCGTCGCCCTTTATTCAGCGGCCGCCCTCAAACAACGGCACCGACTCAAAAAACTACCGTAAGAGTCCCCTCTTCGATGAGTGGATAAAATCGATCAAGTGTTTCACCTCGGCGACCTCTCCAAACTCCCCCTCGGTCTCTTTCAGGGCCTCCTTCAAAATCTTGTTTGACCGCCAGATTATCCTGTAGGCCCCTTTTATGGCCGAGATCGACTCCTTTGTAAAGCCCCTCCTCTCAAGCCCGATGACATTCGGCCCCATGATCTTCGCCCTGGCCCCCTTTCCATGGGACACCTTCATGTAGGGCGCAATATCCATCGAGGTCATGCTCCCCCCGCCGACAAAGGTGTGCTGGCCGATCTTGACAAACTGGTGAACCGCCACAAGCCCCCCCAGGCCCACAAAGTCCTCGACGGTGACGTGCCCGGCCAGTGTCGCCACGTTGGCCATCACAACGCAGCTGCCGATCTTGCAGTCGTGGGCCACGTGGGCGTAGGCCATGAAGAAGCAGTTGTCGCCTATTGTCGTCACGCCGCCGCCGTCGGGAGTCCCGCAGTTTATGGTGACGAACTCCCGAAACGTGTTGCCGGAACCGACCACAAGCTTCCCCTCGCCACCCGTATCCTTAAGATCTTGGGACATGGAGCCTATGGAGGCGAACTGGAAGATCCTGCACCCCTCGCCGATTACGGTATCACCGTCTATCACCGCATGGGGCCCGACCCTCACGTCGTCCTTGAGGGTTACGCCTTCCCCGATAATCGAATAGGGGCCTATCTCAACTCCGTCCCCTATAACCGCACCTTCTGAAACAACAGCCGTCTCGTGAATCTTTTTTGACATCTTTACCATCCACTATTTACAACAATACCTTCACAATAAAAGAAGACTCCGCGCATTTCTCATCATCGTGGTAAACCGAGCCCTTGAACTTCATATCTTCCCCGTCAAACTTGTTTAATCGAACCGATACCGTCAAGCTCGCCGGGGGTGTAATAGGTCTTTGGAACTTGGCCGAGACAATTTTAGCAAGCTTAACATCTCCCTGATGATAGATATTACCTTTACCCTCTACCTCAAGGGCGATAAACGCCTCGGCCGCCTGAAACATCGCCTCCACCTCGAAGACCCCTGGGAGTATGGGGCGGCCCGGGAAGTGCCCCGAAAGGTAAGACTCGTCGCCCCTTATGATCATCTCACATTCGACACCCTCCCCGCCGGCGTACTCCTTGACCCTATCGATGAACAGATAGGGCCTCTTGTGATAGACGAGGGAAGCGATCCCGTTTGCATCAACCCTCGGCATCTCTCTTCCCTTTCTTCAGCTCATCGACCTCCTTTTTAAGCCTCTCGAGCTCTTTTCTCATCTCCGGAAGCTTGGAGACCGCCCCCATTGCCTTGAGCCATTTCTTGTGGGGCATGGCGGGATAGCCGGACACCACCTGACCGGCGGGGATATCCTTCGGAATACCCGTCTTCGCCGTGACGATCACCCCGTCGCCTATGCTTATGTGCCCGACGAGGCCGGCCTGTCCCGACAGGATCACGTTCTTCCCGATCTTGGCGCTCCCCGATATACCCACCTGGGCGATGATAATGGAGCCCTCATCGACGACCACATTGTGGCCTATCTGGATGAGGTTATCCATTATCACGTTGCTCTTTATCCAGGTCTCTCCCATGGACGCCCTGTCGATGGAACAGTTTGACCCGATCTCCACGTCGTTGTCTATTCTCACTATCCCGACCTGGGGAAACTTTACGCGTTTGGTCCCCCCGTGGGCGAAGCCGAAGCCGTCCGAGCCTATTACGGTACCGGAATGAATGATAACCCTGTCTCCGATCACGCACCTGTCCATGAGAGTGACATTCGGGTAGAGGGTCGAGTCGTTCCCGACCGCCGCCCCGGCTCCGATATATACACCCGGGTAGATTACGGTCCCCTCCCCCACCTTTGCCCCCTTCCCGATGTAGGCCAAAGGATGTACGGCGGTTTTGGGATGAATCTCCGCATCCGGGTGGACGTGGGCCTCTTCGGAAATCCCGAAAAGGTCCCTCGCCGCCTCCGTCATCAACGTGACCACGGAGGCGAATGCGAGGTAGGGATTATCGACTTTGATGAGCGGCTTTTTGTCGAACTCGATTTCCGGAGACACTATTATGGCGGAGGCTTCGGTCTTGTCGAGGTATTCCATATACTTCGGATTTGCGATGAAGGTAATATCCCCCTCCCCCGCCTCGGCAATGCCGCTAACGCCGGAGACTATCAAATCCTCGTCTCCAAAAACTTCACCCCCCACGTGGTCCGCAAGCTCTTTCAAACTCTTTTTAATCACGTTTCCAAGGCAAAAAAATGTTGTCTTACTATTATCATAAAGATTTTCAAAGGCAAACCTGTTCGCCCCTCATCTAACATCTAAATTTCAATTCTATCTTCGGCCAATTAGACACACGGTTTTCACACAACAACAAAATCCAATAATTATTCAGATCGAGATTCGGTTTTTCAAATTATTAGGGAACACCGGCTGTGAAAAAGATTCTTTTAAAGAGAGGGGAGATCCTGTCATAAAACAATCACTATGGATTCAAAACACCCTCTCAGTTTTAATGTAAAGGGGGAGAGAAGTAAATACCTCCCTCCCCCTTTTTCATGATCATTTCCCTCGAAAATCAGCTAAAAGCTCGTTCCGATGGAGAAGTTCCACTCCGCATGGCTTTCATCAGGTTTGGGATCGAGATTATATCCCCACTCCACCCTGATGGGTCCCATGGGTGAGTACCACCTTATACCACCACCGAAGGAGTATCTCAAATCACTTAAGTCCATATTCTCATCATCGCCCCAAACATTACCCATGTCGAAAAACAAGACCCCTTTCATCTTTATATCCTCGAAGAGCGGGAAGAGAAGCTCGAGGTTCACGATGACTTCCTTATTTCCTCCGAGATACTCGCCGGTATCGGGATCTATCGGACCGACACTGTAGGGTTTGAATCCCCTTATGGTGTTCAAACCGCCGGCGTAAAAACGCGCGTAGATCGGGAGATCACCCGACTTGAAGTTCTCGGCCCAGCCGACCATGAGTCTTGGATGAAATACCAACTTCCAGTAAACGGGGAAGTACCAGCTTGATTCGAGAACAGTTTTAAGGTACTTCTCGTCACCGCCTATTCCCGCAATGAATACCGACAACGAGTTTACTGATCCCTTGCTCGGATCGTAGACATTGTCCCTGGTATCCCTGATTATCTGTGTTTCGATACCGCTGGTTACCGTCACCCCTTCGGCATCCCATACGTCATCAGCGGCGCCTTCATCGATATTGTCTATTGTCACTCTATTGAAGATGTAGGTTACTAAAAGCTTGGTCTCCTCATCTATTATCCGATGTCCGGCTCCCAGCTCGATGCCCAGTGTTTCCGCATCATAGGTGTCGTACTCCCGGGTTATGCTGTAAAACTTGACGGCCATAGCCAGGTTCGTGTCCAGAAAATAGGGGTCAGCGAGAGATACATAGTAGTTTGTATCGACGTTGCTGAACTCCGCGCTTGCGGAGACCTTATAGCCGCGGCCGAAGAGGTTTCTCTCCTGCACCCTGATAAGACCCGTAACCTTCGCAACACTTGAGTAACCCATTCCGGCGGAGATCAATCCGGTCGGTCTTTCCTTGACATCAATCTTGACAACGACTTTATCATCCGCGCTTCCCTTTTCGGTGGCGAACTTCACCTCTTCAAAATAGCCGAGGTTTTCCACCTTCTCCTTGCTTCTTGTCAGATCCGTGCCGTTGAAGAGATCGCCCTCGGCGAATTTCAACTCCCTACGGATAACCTTGTCGAGGGTTTTGATGTTTCCGCTTATATTAATTTTCTCGAAGTAAGTCTTCTTTCCCTTGACAATCATATAGTTGACGTTGGCGATATGCTCTTCACGTTTCAGATCCGTCTGGGGCTGGATATCCACAAGGGCATAACCGTCGTCGTTATATATCTTTGTCAGGTAGTTAAGATCGGCGATCAGGTTGAGCCTTGAAAAATTTTCCCCGGATTCCAGCGTAAGATTCTCTTTGAACTCCTCTTTAGGCCTTATTAGATCACCCGACATGTCTACAGTGCCTACGGTGTACCTCTCCCCCTCCTTGATGCGATAGGTGATAAATATCCTCTTCTCCTTCATCTCGACTTCGGGGGGCTCCACAACCGCATCGAGATAGCCGTTATCGAAGTAGACGGCCGTCACACGGTCAATGTCTTTATCCAGCTCTTTCTTCTTGTATTTTCCCCTGTCGGTGAACCACCAGATCAATCCCATCCCTTTGTTCGCAAGACCCTTTTCGAGCTTCCTGTCTGAAATCTTATCGTTGCCAACGAAGATGATTTTTTTGATCATCATCTTCTTCCCTTCCTCGATGTTAAACTCGAGGAGGATCTCATCCTCTTGAAGGGGGGTAATCTTATGCTCCACCTTTATGGCATGAAACTGCTTTTCTTCATAAAGGGCTTTTATGGCGTCGATGCTCTTCTTAAGGTCCCTCGTGCTCAGGACCTTGGGCGGCGTAATGGTGACCACCTCAAAGACATCCTCAACCTTTATCTTCTTTGTACCGTTTATCCTGACCTCCCTTATAAGAGGTCTCTCTTCCACGGTAAAGGTGACTTCCGTTCCCTTCTCGACAAGCTCGGTCTTGACCTCAACGTTGCTGAAATATCCCATCTCGGTTATGGCCTTGACGTCCTCCGCCAGGAAAATATCGTAAGGGAGGGTTCCTTCCTTGCTCTGAATCACCCCTATAATATCTTCATCGGGAAGTCTCTTATTCCCCCTGATTATAACCTTGGTGATTATTTCGTCCGCGAAGATTTTCTCGTTGATCTTCTTTGCTATGTCGCCCACCCTGTCAAGGACCGTTGCAAGTCCGTACGTCTCGACGTAAAACCGCTCGGCGTCCTTCTTTCCCCGAACAGGCACCAGCTTGGCGTCAAGGCTTATGGTCTCGCCAACTTTGGTCATGCTCCCAAGGACGACGTAGTCGGCCCCCATCTTGCTCCCGACCATCCTGGCGTAAGCCTCGTCCATCTGATCGGGCGGCTTATCGCCTATGATGCTCGAAAGCTTTTCCTTGTCGAGAGGTTCGATCTTTTCATGGTACGCCAAAGCGGAGAGCAGGACATTCTGAATGTCCGCCTCATAATCCGATAAATCCTCTGCGGCAAATATCGAAAATGGCAGCACCGTAACCTTGACCTTCTTGTCGGCGGCGAAAACCGGTCCAGTTAAAACCGCTGTCACGAGGGCCACCATTATCATCAAAATAATGAATTTTCTACCCATATCGGCCTCCTGGGATTAAACCCATCTAAAAAACTAAAAAAACTACGTAATTATACCAGATGAAACAACCATGTAAAGTAAAAAAATAACTAAAAAATCAGGTTTCTTCTATCCTCCCATCCACTAAAAGGAGGCGTCTCCCCTCCCTCTTTGCCAATTTCAGGTTGTGCGTTACAACAATCATGGTAATTTTAAGCTCTCTATTGAGCTCCAGGAGGAGATCGTGAACCTCGTCCCCCGTTTTAGTATCCAGATTGCCCGTCGGCTCGTCGGCCAAGACGACATCCGGATCAAGAAGTATCGCCCGGGAGACGGCCACCCGCTGCTGTTCCCCTCCAGAAAGCTCCCCCGGTTTATGATCCTTCCTGTCTCCCAAACCCAGTCTCTTCAGTACCTCGACGGCTTTCGTCCTCGCCTTCTCCCTGGGCCACCCGGAGACCAGCGCCGGCATCATCGTGTTCTCAAGCGCGGTAAACTCGCTCAAGAGGTGGTGAAATTGAAAGATAAATCCGATCCTCCTGTTGCGAAAGGAGGCGAGATCTCTCTCTTTCAAAAGAAAAATGTCCTCCCCGTTGTACAAGACCCTTCCGTCCGTTGGATGGTCCAGGGTACCCAAAATATGGAGAAGCGTGGATTTACCCGCCCCCGAAGCCCCGAGGATATTTAAAATCTCCCCCTTTTCCACCTTGAGATCGAGACCCTTAAGGACGTTTACATCCTTATCCCCCCGGGAAAATGACTTGTAAAGGGATTGTACATCGATAAGTGCCATATTTATACCAGTCCGCTTTCCGTTTTCCTGTTTTTGTACTGCATTATAGCGGCAATCGTATCCTCCACCCTCATCGAGATATACTTGTTCAAGATATCGAGTATCTCAGGATGTGTCCTGATCTCCTCATGTATATCGTCTTTCGAGACCTCCACTAAATTCACATCGGTCAAGGCCGTTACGCTTGCCGTCCTCGGTTTTTCCGTTATCACAGAGACCTCCCCGAAGAAGTCCCCGGGGCCCAGCTTTGCAAGGGAGATTGCGCTCCCCTCTTTTTCGGTTGAAACCTCAACCTCCCCGGTGCGGACAAAGTACATCTTGTCCCCTGCATCTTTCTCCCTGATGATGACCTCCCCCTTCTTGAAGCTCCTCGGAGAGAACGATGCAACGAGGTCTCTCCTCTCATCCACGTTGAGAGGTGAAAATATCGGGGAAATCGCTATCAGGGTGTCGAGCACCCTCCTCTTGTAAAACTCAAAGAGGATGTCTTTTATTCCCTGGTGCTTTTCGATAATTGCGTCGACATCGTCTTTTGAAAGCTCCAAGAGGGTCGCGTCCGTAACCGACTTGACCGATGCCAAGCGCTGCGCCTCCGAAAAGAAGCCGAACTCCCCGAAAAATTCGCCCTCGGAGAGGTTGGATATCCATATCTCGCTGCCCCTCTCGTCGAGCCTGAAGACCTTTACGTCTCCCGAGGCGATAACAAAGATAGAGTCCCCCTCGTCCCCCTCACTTATTATCACCGTGTTGGGGGATACGTTGATCGCTTCCATCTTTTCGACCACCATCATAAACTCCTCGTGGGACAGGTCGGAAAAGAGCTCCGTTCTGGGATACTTCTCCTCTTCCCCGACTCCCTCCTTCTTCTTCAGCATCGGCCCTTCCGCACCCTTCACCTTCTCCTCGTATAGGTTTGACAGGCGCTCTTCTATCCCCGGAAAAGAATGATCCAGTTTGAGAATGAGCTTGTTTACGGCGATCGCATTGACTACGAAACCCTCTTTCGTGTATATCTGGGCGATCCTGTCGTAGTATTTAATGGCCATCTTCGTGTCGCCCAGTTTGCGATAGCAGTCTCCCACCTTGAGCCCGATCCGAAGGTCGGTCGGAGCAATGTCGAGCGCTCCCCTGTATGCCTCCAGGGCCTTGTCCCAGTTTCCCTTTGCAATGTGCTTGGCGCCCGAATCCTTTAGCTCCGACAGCTTACTCTTGCCATTAGCCAACTAAATCCCCCCCTTTCAAATAAATATATATAGGGTTGACTTTAATCCGCCGACTGCCGATTGACTGCAGATTGACTGCAGATTGATTGCCGATTGATTGCCGATTGATTGATATTGCAGCCAATATTATTCATACCTAAAGGCCTCCGCGGGATCCAGCCTTGACGCCTGCCAGGCGGGGTAAATCGTCGCCAGGAGGCAAAGCACCAAAGAAGACGCCGCTATTACGAGGATGTCGCTCCACACTATCTTCACCGGCAGGGTTGAGATATAATAGACATTGGGGTCTAACTTTATAAATTCGTAACGCTTTAAGAGAAAACAAATTATATAACCGCTCACGAATCCCAGAAATGTCCCGAAAACCCCGATTATCAACCCCTCGAACATGAATATCTTCATTATTCCACCGCTGGAAGCACCCATCGACTTCAAGATAGCAATATCCTTGTTCTTCTCCATGACCACCATTATCAGGGTCGAGGCTATATTGAACGCCGCCACAAAGACGATCATGGCGAGGATCACAAACATCGCTATCTTTTCCATCTGGAGGGCCGCAAAGATGTTCTTGTGCATCTCCATCCAGTTTCTCGTGTAGTAGGGAAGGCCGAGCTTGGCCTGAATGTTTTTACCTATATTGCTGACGTTGTAGATGTCGTCAACCTTTACCTCGATACCCGTCACGTTATCACCCATGCCGAAAAAGGACTGCGCCTCGGAGATGGAGATAAAGGCGAAGGTCGAGTCGAACTCGTACATGCCCGAATCGAAAAGCCCCACGACCCTGTATCGTCTCATCTTCGGGGTGAAACCGAACGGCGTAACATCCCCCTTTGGAGAGAGGATAACCACCTCGTCGCCGTACACGCTCCCCAAGAGCTTTGCAAGCTCCTTTCCGATGATGACACCCGGAAGGTTCTTTGACATCTCCCTCTCCTCCTGCTCCTCGAACTCAAAGATGGTAATCCCACCGTATACATCGTCACCGGTTTCTTTATCTCCTTCCGTCCCCTTTCCCTTCAATTTACCGTCCACATCCTTCGGCGGGGCATCCCCCTTCTCCTTGATTTCACCGCCGTCTTCGAGCTCGCTCAGGTCTCCCATTATCAGGTCGTCCTTGAGCGTTATGACGTCGGGAGCCGTCTTTACATCTATCCCCCTCAAGAAAGCCCCCGAGACGCTCACCTCCGATGTAAACATCACCTGCCCGTATATGAAGGGCGTTGACGCCGCAACGCCTTTGACATCCTCGATATCCTTCATTATATCCGTGTAGGTCTTAATGCCCACATCCTCCTCCAGGGGGTGCTTTAAGATCAAGAGGTGCGAGTAGGCCCCGAGGATCTTCTCCTGAAGGTCCTCCTTGAAGCCGGTCATCACCGATATTACGATGATGAGGGCCGCAACTCCCAGGGCGACCCCCCCGATTGAGATAAAGGTTATCAGGGAGATGAAGGACTGTTTCCTCTTCGCCTTCAGGTATCTCAGACTGACAAACAGTTCGTATTTCACTTTTCCTCCTTCTCCCTCAGCTGCGGGAATAGAATGACATCCCTTATCGAGGGTGAGTCAGTAAAGAGCATCGCCATCCGATCGATCCCGATCCCCTCCCCCCCGGCGGGTGGCATTCCATATTCGAGGGCCATAATATAGTCCTTGTCGTACTCCCTTATTCCCTTTCCGAAATCCCCCATCTCAAGCTGCCTCTTGAACCTCTCCCTCTGGTCATCCGGATCGTTGAGCTCCGAAAAGCCGTTGGCCACCTCCATCCCCGATATAAAGAGCTCGAACCGCTCCACGAACTCGGGATTGTCGTCGAAGGGGCGCGAGAGGGGCGACACCTCCGCCGGGTAGTCGGTGATGAAGACCGGGCCCGTTAGCTTATCCTCCGCTGTCTTCTCGAATATCTCGCAGAGGAGCTTTCCCGCCCCCCACTTCTTTTCGACCTCAATGCCGATATTGGAGGCGAGCTTTCTCATCTTCGCCTCGTCCTTGAGCACAGCGGCGTCAACACCGCCGTACTTCACCGTTGCGTCAAAGACGCTCACCCTCTCCCAGGGGGGTGTCAGGTCGATCTTTTGTCCCTGGTAGGTTATCTCCTTTTTGCCGATGATTTCATCGGCCACATCGCAGAAGAGCTCTTCTGTCATCTTCATCATGTCGTCGAACGCGGCGTAGGCCTCGTAGAACTCCAGCATCGTGAACTCCGGGTTGTGCTGGGTGGATATCCCCTCGTTCCTGAAATTCTTGTTTATCTCAAAGACCTTGTCCATCCCCCCCACGAGTAGGCGCTTGAGATACAGCTCCGGGGCGATGCGAAGGTAGAGGTCCATGTGGAGGGTCTTGTGGTGAGTGACGAAAGGCTCGGCCGTGGCGCCCCCAACGACCTGATGGAGCATCGGGGTCTCCACCTCGATGTAGCCCCTCTCCATGAAAAAAGATCTCACTTCATTGATCAGCCTGCTCCTCGTCTCGAAGACCCCCCTGACTTCTGGATTTACCAGAAGGTCGACGTACCTACGCCTGTACCTCGTCTCGACGTCGGTCAGCCCGTGCCACTTCTCGGGAAGCGGCCTCAACCCCTTTACCAGAAGCCTCGATTCTGCGACCTCTATCGTAAGCTCGTCCGTCTTCGTCCTGAAGGGGGCGCCGGTAACACCGATAATGTCTCCAATATCGTACCTCTTTATCGCCTTGAAGGCTTCGCCCAGCGTGTCCTTCTGGAAGAAGAGCTGTATCTTTCCGGTTGCGTCCTGGATGTGGGCGAAGGAGGCCTTGCCGAAGTCCCGCTTCGACACGAGCCTCCCGGCAAGCACAAAGGAGTCCTTTGCTCCCTCGAGCTCCTCCTTCGTCTTTCCCCCAATGCTGTCAATGATCTCACTGGCCGAGTTTTCGGGCCTGAAGTCGTTCGGGTAGGGATTTTCCCCCGCCTCCCTGATCGCGTCCCTCTTCTCGCGCCTTACGCGGACAAGCTCCTCCTCGGCCTTTTCCGTCCTTACCTCGCTTTTCTCCTTATTCGGCAAATACAACTCCTTGCACTAATGTATCAAGCCAACATATATTATCTTTACCGGATAGTCAAGCCAAAACGTAAGGGGAACGATATGGGTGGGGGGATTAGATTTTAAATTTTTAACGAAAGGGAAAAGACCGCCTTTAACATAACCGAGAGGCCCACTGATAAGCAGGGGCTTGTCAGTGGAACCCTGCCCATAGACCAACCCTCTGGATCCCCGCTTACGCGGGAATGACAGACACTCCTCTTTAACTTTTTCACCATTGGGGCAAACACAACCCGATTGCCTCGTCGCTCGCCCTGCCTTCAGCAGGACTCACTCCTCGCAATGACAACAATTGGTGTTTTTTTATTCCCGGCCTGACGAGGAAATTATGCTGTCATTCCCAGCTTGACTGGGAATCCAGACAAATATAAAGCTGGATTCCCGTTTGCACGGGAATGACAGGTGTTTCTGGATTCCCGCTTCCTAAGGGAATGACAATGAATTCAAGAAAAGGGAGGTGAATACAACCCGATTGCCGTGTCGCCGGCCCTGCCTTCGGCCGGCTCCCCGCAATGACAAAACCATAATCCCTCCGATCTAATTTTTTATAATTCGGTTTCGCCTAAAGGGGTATCGTGAGCTCGCTCAGGGTGTCCGGGGTCTTGGTAAGTCTCACGTTTCCGGTCTGGGTTATCAAGACCGTGTCGGAGTGGCGAAAGCCCCCCTGCCCCTCGATATATATCCCCGGCTCGATGCTGATGATCATATCCGGGACTATCTCCCTGTCATCGCCTATTGCCAAGAACGGGGCCTCGTGGCCCGTAATCCCCATGCCATGCCCCGTCCTGTGGAGGATATAGTCCTCGTAACCGGCGTCGATTATCACCTTCCTGACCTTTTTGTCTATATCGCTGAAGCGGGCTCCGGGGACCGCGAGCTTGTAGGCCAAGGCCCTCGCCTCCATCATCGTCTCGAAGGGCCTCTTGGCGCTCTCCGGGACCTTCCCCAGAAAGAAGGTCCGCTCCACCTCCACGCCATAACCGTCCACTTGCCCCGCCACAATGGAAACCTGAGGCCCGCCCTCCTCCATCGGCATGAAGGGCTTCGGGATCCTGTGGGGATCGTGTGATATGGAGGGTGGCCAGACCGCCGCGAGGAGCCTTGTCACGATTAGGTTAGCCTCGGGGATCTCCCCGAGAACCTTTCCCATCATCGCTCTCACCGCATCCCCATAGATGGCGATCTCCATCGCCCCGGGGCGGGTCAGCTCAAGGAGCTTCTCGTGCCCCCCGTCCACAACCTGACAGCCGTGGACGGTCCTGCCTATCTCGTACTTCGTCTTGACGAGGCGCACATCGTCGATTATGTCGTCTACGACGATCTTTCCCGGTGTCTTGTTGTAGATCCCGACCGGCATGGCGGACTCCACCGCCACAGAGGCGGAACCATCTATCTCGGCCCGGTAGATATCAAACCAGTTCCCGCCCTCCGGAGCCGGGAACTCGTAATAAATCTTGTAATCGAGGGGGAGCCTCGCCCTCGCCTTGACGTGGCTCGTCTCTAGGAGGGGGCACACCATTTTGACCTTTCCCTTCTTCGGGATTATCAATATAAAGGGGCGCTCGTGTACGAGGTTTGCGAAGTTGGTGAGGTAATAGATATTGACCGGATCGAAGGAGACGCAGTAGTCATAGCCCTTTTCGTCCATCTTCGCCCTGATCTTCTCTACCCTCGAGGCAAGCTCCTCCTCGGTGGGGGGGCTTGTTATCGGTTCCGGCAGCTTCGTCATGGTTTCCTCCTGTGAAAAAGGCGTAATATTTATATTTATATAGATTTTATAGATTCTTTGTCGGCTTGTCGGTGGAACCCGACGCAAGGGCCAGCCCCCTGGATTCCCGCTTCCCAAGGGAATGACAGATAGGGGGCACCCTCTTATTTTCTCATTCAGGCCTGAACGGGGATTTATACTGTCATTCCCGACTTGATCGGGAATCCAGAAAGGTATTAATTCCAGCTTTCACGGAACGCTCACTGACAAACAAATTCTTGTCAACGCTACCCTACACAGAGACCAATCCTCTGGATTCCCGTTTTTACGGGAATGACAGATAGGGGGCGCCCTCTTATTTTCTCATTCAGGCCTGAACGGGGATTTATACTGTCATTCCCGACTTGATCGGGAATCCAGAAAAATAGCGACCCCACAAACAACCGGAATCGGAGGCCAAATCCCCCTTTTCTCCCCCCATATTTACAAATACACGGCGCCCTTCAACCGCTTTCCGATATAGTGGAAACCGAAACGACGTAACAAAGACAAGTATCACCCCTAGCCTACTTCCCCCTCAGCGAGTTTATCCTCTCCATTAATCCCACAGGATCGGGGATCCCCTTTACGACGAGCTCGTAGCCGGACGTCCCGGCAGTTGCGACCATCAGGTTCCCTATCCCCACAATCCGCTGGGGAAAGGTCTGCTTGATGTCGATTGTACGGATGTCCCTGAGAAAAAGCTCCTTTATGTGTTTCGAGAGGATCCCCCTCTCCAGGACGAGCCGGTTTTCAAAAATGTAGAGTCGGAGGGAAAACCTCTTGGTTATCGCGATAAAGGGGGGAACGATGAGGAAAAAGGAGAAGAAGTACCAGAAGTAGTTCCACCAAGACCGCTGGACTATTAATATAGCTTTCTCTTTTGTCATATCGACCTCTCAAGGTAAAAAGTCGAACAGTTAAACGCCGATCACCCGACCACCGATTGTGACCAATTGCGGAGAATGAAAATTGACGGGCCGGGGGGAAACAGAAAAAACAGGGGCTACTTCTCCCTCTTCGGCACCTCGACGACCACGGTCCCCGCGGCCAGGTCCCCCACGCGGTAGCCGTTGACGTCGACAACGCAGTAGTAAGCCTCAAAGATTATTACCACAAGCCCGAGGGTGATAATCACCACCCACCCGAAAACCGGGATCAACGAGAAGAGGTAGATAACGGTGAGGTGAATGTTTCTGATCATCGAATCCTTAAACGTGATGATCTCTCCGTCATCCACCTTTACGACCCTGAGCCCCGTCAGCCGTTTCCCAAGGCTCTGGCCGCCGGTCAGGCCGTCGGCGAAGAGTATGTAGGTAGCCCCCATAAGGGTACCCACCGGATCGAGAACGAGGCCCAGCGCCGAGGCGATAAGTCCGTCGATAAACTTGGCAAGAAAGCGGTTTGTCAAATCCGCCTTTTTAAGATTCTTCGGCATCACTATTTTCCCTGATAAAAAGTATGAAGGCCATGGAGGGGCGCTTGCTGGCCTCCCTCATGGCAAATTTAATCCCGTCCAGGGTCCAGCCCTGAGATATATACTCGTTTATGATCCTCTCTATCGTTTCGTCCGTGACAAAGGAGGTCTCTACTACCTTATATGTAAGCATGACCCTCTTCTATTTCGGCCCTATAGTCTATTTGGGATATCGAAAACCGCCCTGATCTTGTAAGTCTTCCTCGACGGAAAGGACAGAATATCCGTTACGCCGGTTTTGACTTTTATCTCGTCTATTGTCTTTTCAATCTCCTCGCCGCTCTTCCCCCATATGGTAAACCAGATATTTCGGTCTTCATCCCTCAGGTAGTTATGGGTGACCCTGCTGTACGAGTTTACCACGTCGGCAAATAAATCTACCGATTCCGCCGGAACCTTCGCTCCCAAAAGCGTAGTCACGATCCCGAAGGCCCTCCCGTCGATCACGGCCCCGATGCGGCGGATTACCCCCTTTTCCTTCAGGGCCGCGACTCGTCTCATAACCTCGGATTCATCGAGCCTCGGGTGTGTCTTGAGTTTGTCCGCCACCTCCTTAAAGGGACGTCCGGTTAACGGGAACCCCTCCTGGATTAACCGCAGTATATCTCCGTCCGTCTCGTCGAAACAGTTATCCATATCCGGCCTTCAAGTCATACCACCTCGAATCGGGAGAGTTCTTTTTATTAAAGACACGCCCCCTCCGTCCGTACTCAATAGTATACAGATGTATATATTTTGTCAACTCAAAAGGCCGGTTTAAAAAATTGGGGACGGGCGACGGAATTTACAAAACAATACGATTTAAAAAGCGATTTTCTCTGTAACCTGATTGCCGGCAAATTTTCCATCCTGCCGGTTTGCGATTTTTCATCGGTCCCTACAGTTTTTCCGCCTTTATTTTAATAATGCGGTTTTTCTTGACCTTAAAGACCGTGAATTTGTATCCGTCCTTGATGATCGACTCGCCCCCCACCGGGATCGACTGGAGTCCCGAGAGGAGAAGGCCGGCTATCGTCTCGTACTCCTCCGATTCGGAAAGCTTAAGTCCGTGAAGGTTTATCAGGTCCCTGATGGATATGGAGCCGTCTATTACCATCGTTCCATCTTCGATGTTGCCGACCACCCCGGACGATTCGATATCGTGCTCGTCCTCGATCTCCCCCACGATCTCCTCCAG
>JAFGIX010000075.1 GCA_016929395.1 Candidatus Zymogenus saltonus | reverse complement strand
TAAAGTTCGGGGATGGCTCTTCTATGATAAAATATCTTCTCTTTAAACGACTAAACTGTAAGGTAAGATCGTAACTTTTTCAAATAACCGATACCACGAAACAATCCTACCACCCCCCCTAATCAACCGACCAACCGAACAAACCGACCGGTAACCCGAAACTCACGCCTTGCGCACGTCTTTCTCACGTCTTTCTCAATATCGTGGAGATGTTGATCAGCTTCTTCATCAGGTTTTCTTTCTGGATGACGAACTTCACCTGCGGGTATCCGGAGACGGTCTTCTTTATCATTTTCTCGTCGTCCTCGGTTGTGGAGACGAGGATGACCGGGATTGATGACGCCTGCTTGTTGTCCTTTAGCCGCTCGAGGACGTCAAAGCATGTCCCGTCCCCGAGGAAGACGTCCATCAGGATCAGCTTGGCGTTTTCCATGTCGTCCTTGATGAACTTCACCGCCCCTAAGGAAGCCCCGTGCGACTTTACGTTGGCGATTCCGGCGAAGACCACCTTGACGTCGTTTATGAAGGAGTCCTCGAAGTCGAGGACGAGGATCGCTTCGCCCCCCTGTATCTCCTCGCCGTCGGCAGTCTTGGGCGCCGGCTTCTCATCGGTTGCCTCAACTGCGGATTCCTCCTCAGGGTATTCCAGGTCGTCCACTATGAGGGGATTTTCGAGGCTCGGGTCTCTGGACATGAGCCTTTCGATCTCGTCGAGCACGACCTTCCTGTTGAAGGTGATCATCGCTTTACAGAGGGGGCACGGCTTGACGACGTTGCTTCCCGTGATCGCCCTTACCATCTCCGTGTCGAAGGACCCGGGCCTTTTGCAGGCGCCGCAGGTAAAGACGATCTCTCCCCCGATCACCTCTATGATTACGTCCTTGAACATAGTTTATATATACTAAAATGATTAAAAAAAATCAACGCCAATTTTCTTGACATGAAAAAAATATATTATTATAGTTGTGTAAAATTTCTTTCTAAAACAGAAGGACCAAGATATGACAGCAAAAGGGGCCGAGAAGAAGGACATTAAAATCGCCGCCGACGACGCTCTCATAGTCGTTGACCTGCAGCCCGACTTCATGCCCGGTGGGAACCTCGCCGTTGAAGGCGGAAACGAGATTATAGAAGACATAAACGACCTGATCCCCCTTTTTGCGACCGTTGTGGGGACGCAGGACTGGCACCCCGCAGGACATAAGTCCTTTGCCAGCGCCCACGACGGCAAAAAGCCGTACGACCTGTTCGAGGAGCCGGGTCTTGGGCCGGTGCTTTGGCCCGACCACTGCGTTCGGGGGACCTTCGGCGCGGACTTCCACCCCGAAGTGAACGTGGACGATATAACCCTCATCTTGAGGAAGGGGATTCACGCCGGTATCGACAGCTACAGCGTCTTTATGGAGAACGACAAGAAGACCGAGACCGGCCTTTCGGGGTATCTCAAGGCGAGGGGCGTAAAGAGGGTCTTCATGTGCGGACTGGCCCTCGATTACTGCGTCTTCTACTCGGCGATGGACGGCGTCAACTTCGGCTTTGAGGTGTTTGTGATAGAAGACCTGACACGGCCGGTCGATTCGCCGCCGGGCCACCTCGAGAGGGCGATGAACACCATGAAGGACATCGGGGTCGAGTTTATCGACAAGGAGGCCGTTTCCATTTAGAGTCACTCAGTCTCTGTCCCGCTGCTGATATGGGGCTTGATACGAAGGGGACCGTCTCCGGTCAGGAGGGATTTCATTTCCATCCCGCTGCTGGCTTGAGATCCACTGCTGTTGTTATTTAGCAATGTTAAATTGGGCAAGTTAGGCGCTTAACCTGTTTAATCGATTTTTCGGCTTTATATCCTCTTTTCCGACGCCGCTTCAATCTAACAATCGGTTGGTCAGCTGGGTATTGAATCCGCATTGTCGTGTCTTTTGACGTCCGCTCTCTTTTTCAATCTCCACCTGATGACGATTAGGGCCACGGCGACGGCTATGAGGAAGTAGGCGGAGCCTATCTCGAAGTAGAACGCCCTTAGGTACTGCTCGCCCGCGGCCAGCGCCCCCGCCGCTACGGGGCCGATGATAAACCCGAGGTTTCCACCCATTTCCATGTAGCTTACCCCCTGTCCCGGTCGGTCCTTGATGGCATCCGCCGCCAGGGACGGGAATATCGGGAAGAGAAGCCCCACCCCGGCGCCCATCGCCCAGAAGAGGAGAAACCACACCCACACATCGACGATCAGGACAAGAAGCGTGAGGCACGATAGGGCAAAGAAGCTCCCCACGAAGATAAGGAGTTCCGCCGGGGTCTTGCCGAAGGCCTCCCTCTCGGTAAGGAGGATGGTGAGAATCATCCCGAAGGAGAGAGCGCCGAAGAAGAGGCCCGCGAAGTGGCCCGGCATTCCTTTGTTCACCACGTAGAGAGGCATGATGAACTGGAGGCTTCCCCAGACGAACTGGAGGACGAAGAACATCGTTGAGATGAGGATAAGGATGCTCAGTCCCGAAGGGTTGAAGACCATCTTGTTCTTTTTGTGGGGATTATCTTTCATCTCGTATAGAGGCTTCGAGCCGCCGATTGCGCCGTAGTTTTTCATGTAGAGGGCCATGGCTATGACGCCGAACATCGAGCAGACAATGAAGGGAGACGAGAAGGAGTCGGTAACCCAGAATACGACGGCGCCTACGAGGGGCCCCAGCACCGAGCCTGTCATCTCGAGCATCATGAACCGGGCGTTGGCGATGCGCCTCATGTAGGCATCGAGGTATCTCCTGGCGATTATGGTGTAGCAGGAGACGATGACGAGCGCGGAGCCGACCCCCTGAAGCGCCCGGGCCACATAGAGGACCACGGCGTTGGGGATGGCCGGGGCGGCGGAGGCGACTATGAAGATGACGATCCCGCAGGTTATGACGGGGCGGGGGTCTATCCTGTCTATGTAGTGGCCGATTATCGGCTGGGTTATTCCCCTCGCTATGGCGAAAAGTGAGATGACCCACCCCCCGAAGATGAGGCTGATGTTCAGGTGCTTCGTGTAGAGGGCGATGATGGCGAGGATGATGCCGCCGCCGATGTTTGTTGCGAAGATAGTCAGCGCAAGGGCGTTGATCGTCGGGTCTTTCCTCGGACTTTTTGAGGGATTCGTCTCCATGTTGGGAATGAATGATATAGGGGGATTTTGGATATGTCAAGGACGGAATGGTAAAAGGGCGGAAAAATGGGGGGCCGGTCTTGTATCGCCGGGCCCCCTAATATATGCTGTTTTTTCACTTTGCTCTCATTTTCCTATTATCCGCCCCGTGGCGTTCCTGTGCTCGCGTACTATCGTCACACAGAGTTTTTTGTAGATCTGGTCGAACGTCATCGCTTTTTTCTCGATCTCCTTTATCAGTGCCTCAAGCGCCGACTTCACCGAGTCGATCTCGCTAATGATAGAGCGCTTCGAGTCCCTGATCTCGATCCCGAGGTCGTCGTGGGAGACTCCCTGTCCGGCTTTTTCTGGGGAGTCTGACGTTTTACTTGACATTTTCTCTTCGGTCTCAGATGACGCACCTTCTCCCCCTGTCATTTCATCGATCCTTTTCTGAAGCCTGTTCAGAGACTCGTCAATGTTAAAAAATTTGTTCTCTTGAGATACTGTTTTTATAGTTTCGTTTACTCTCCTTAAGGACTCAATCGTCTCCATTAAACTGGCATGTGCTAATTCCAAATCATCGGCAGCTTTAGTAAGTCCCTCAACGTTTTCTTTCGTACTTTTGTTCTCTTCTCTCCCTTCCCTTTCACTGTCCAGCTTTTCACTCTCCTTATCAAACCAATTTTGAAGATTGGGAGTCAGATTTCGTATTTTTTCAGCAAAACCGATAATCGCATTGAATTGATTCTCTGTTTTAGTAGTATCATCTTCCCAAAATGTTATTTCTCCTTTATCAACATTGTCAACAAAATCAATAACACTATCGGTTACTTTTTCTAAAATCTGTATTGTTTTTGTTTCTATATCCTCGTTTGAAAAATCAATTTCTTTTATATAACTTTTGATTTTATCGCGCCTTTCCTCCCTTTTCTCTCTTCTTTTTTCTAGAAGGTCGATCATCAGTTTATCAATGTACTGTGCACCAGTCTTCAGCATTTCGAGTTCTTCAGTAATCGCCGACACATACTCACGTTTTTCGTAGTCCGGTTTTTTAATACTTAATTTATCGAGAAGTTTGTCGCAAGACTCCTTAACATAATCGAGAATGCTGAGAACTTCATTTATGCCTTTTTCGGATTCAAAGGCAAATTTTTCGGCCTGCAACATTTGTAAAGAGTCCAGCATCCATCCTATAGGTTCGATCGGCATTTTTCCCTCCTGAAATTTTGGTCAAAAGATTTTCATTTAAACCAATTATTTCACAAAAGAGGGATCCATATAAAAAAATGAATTTAGAAAAGAAAACAATTCATTTTCCCAAATTTTTTTCTTTGATTACCTTTTCCAAGCTCGAACATGCTCCATCATAACCTAAAGAGCACGCCGCTCTCATGTCCCTTTCCGCATCATCCCATCTCTCCATCTTATAATTAATGAAGCCTCTAGAGTAGTATGTATATGCATTTTTACTGTCCAAGCTTATTACCATAGTGTAGTCTCTGATGGCCTCATTGTACATTTCCATCTTGCTGTATGTTGAGCCCCGGTTGTAGTAAGCGTTGCTGTTTTTTGGATCGATGGCTATTGCCCTGTCTAAATCCTCTATAGCCTTGTCGTACATACACAGTTTGGAGTAGACACTTCCCCGATTGTTGTATACATTCCTATAATTTGGATCGAGCTCGATTACCTTATTTAAGTCCTTTAGCGCATCACCGTATAATCCCTCCTCTTTATATGAAAGACTTCTGGCGTAATATGCATCTACGTAATTTTGATCTAAAGAGATGGCCTTGTCGAAACACTCGATCGCATCTTTATACCAGTATTTCTTATGATATCTCAGCCCCTTGAGGTACCACATTTCGGGGTCATCCATCGACATACATGCAAACATATTAATTGCTAAAAGTACCGTTAAAGAAATAATGACCGACGTATTCCTTTTCAGCTTCATCGCTTCATCCCCTCTAAGATTGGTTGTCTTGAATATAGTATCCGGTTTTTCAAATCTTGTCAATAGAAATTTTGATGGGCTTAAATGAATATGAAGATATGGGGCAAAGATATATCCCATTTGAGAAACCACTTCTCATGGGAATTTTTTATCTTCCAGTTAAATTATCGCAGTTTTTTAAGAAATTATTAAAAATATGAATGGAATATTTTTCGGCGGGTATTTCTATTTTTTTTCTACATTATTCTTTTTCTTATTCTCCTCCTCAATTCTATCCTCATACTTCCATTTTGCCGCCCCACATCCACTAATACTACCAAGAGAGCACGCCTTTCTGAAGTCCTTTTCGGCTTCGTCGAGCATTTTAAGCATATCATATGTACAGAGGCCCTGTCGTAATAGTAGTCCGTCTCCTCAGGATTTATCTCAATAGTTTTGGTAAACTCTTTATTGCTTCCTCGTAGTTCCCCATATCGTAATATGTCCATCCCATGTAATAATAAGACTCATCGGCCACCTCGTTTCCATGTTTCAGAGCCATTTCAAAATCCGCCAGGGCCTCCTTATGCTGTGCCATAGAATAGTAGCAGTAACCCCTTAAGCTGTATGATTGCTCGTTCTTGTTATCAATCTCAATGGCCTTGGTCAAACACTCTATCGCCTTGCCGTACATCTCATTATCAGCGTAAGCTTTTCCCTTTTTGTACCAATCCTTGGCACTCTTCGGCTCGTCAGGCACGCCGCAGGAGGTGCCCAAAAGAAACGCGAACGGGAACGTTGTTACCAGTATGGCGGCAGATATTTTGGCGGCCGCGATTAACTCCTTCCTCCTTTTCAGCTTCATTTTCTCTATCCTGAAAAACAAATCAAATACATATTCTCGTGATATTATATGTTAATAGTATTATGCTGTCAATGTTGAAATGTTATTTGATGCACATGAAAATTAGTTGGGAGATCACTATTCTCTATCGCTTTTACATCTATATCTTTCTGCATAAATAGGCCGCGGCCGTGTCCTTTTTTAGAATCGGCTCCGGTAAAAAGCCGCGATGTTTGAGATACTCACAGAAGTTCATCCCGACGAACTCGAGGTAGTTTTCAAATCCTCCCTCCAGTCTCTCAGCAACGTTGTAGACGGCCCTGAATATCCTGTTTTTGGGGCGGTCAATCGGCTCGATGAAAAGGGCGTGGGATTTTGTAACCCGATGCACCTCGGCCACGACTTTGTCCCTCAGGTCGCCCGGCATGGCGTGGAGCCCCCTCGATATGGCGACGAGGTTAAACGAACAGTCGGGAAAATCGAGGGCCGATGCGTCCATGACCTTGAAATCGATCGGAAGCGTTTTTGCGCCCCTTTTCGCCTTGGCTATCATCTTGGGGGAGATGTCGACGCCGACAACGTGGTCGCTCAGCCCGGAAAGATACCTCGACAGAAGCCCGGTCCCGCAGCACACCTCGATCATCTTAGTATCCCTCGTTATATCGAGATGCTCTGGAAGCCTCCTGACCGCCTCCCTGATGAAAGAGGCGGATAAGAGGTCGATAATGAAATAGAAGGGGGCGGCCTTGTCGAAGATATCGGCGGCGGATTTTCTAACTGGTCGGGCCTTCCTTCCTCTCTCTTCTTTCACGAATTGTTCTTTCAATAGAGCTTAAAAGACATACCCGAGGATAACCTCACAATGGGGACATATTATAATCTCTCTTTTCACTATTCCTATATGCGATTTTTTCCAGATTATATCCAACCTCTCCTTGCAATTCGGGCATATGGGAATCACGTCATCCGGGGCGTCCTCAATCCTTATTCCTTTAACATCAATGGCCATTCAGAAATCCTTGCTTTTTAAGTTTATTCCAATTGTAAGACCAACATCTCCTCAAGGTTTGGGAAATGTGACGGGCGGCCGCCATCAATCCGCGATGGTTGGTTTATTGTAAACCACATTGACCGTTGATCGAGCAAGCGGGAGATCGTCACCTCTTCTTGGAGCCGCCTCCTTTCTTCCCCTTTACTCCTTCATCCTTCTTCATGTCTATCTTGATTACCTTGTCTCCAGGGATAAAGGTGCCCGTTCCCCGTTTTATATATTGGGTTGCGATGACGGAGCCGTTGTCGTCGACCTTTATCACGTTGAAGTTGTGCCCAACCGCCCTGATCTTGTCGTCGGTTTTCTTCGAGGTGGAGCCGCACCCCAGGACGGCGATCTCCCGCTCTATGTCGTCCTCGTCGAAGTATACTGCCCGGCAGAACTGCGGCACGTGGCGGTGCCCGTGGAGGATCAGGTCGAACTCCTCCTGTATGAGACGGTACATGACCACGCCGGCGTTTTCGAGCATCATGAAACCCTCGTCGGCGAGCTTGGGCAAAAAGTTGTAGGAGGTCGGCATCGGGTGGTGATGGACAAGGGCGATCTTGAACGACTTCAGATACAGATCCTGATTCTCCGATTTCTTAAGTCCCCTGGACCAATCGGAGAACTCGTCCAGGTCCCTCTCGATTATGAGTCCGTGGGTCATGGGGCGCATAATCTGCACGAACTTTCTCCATAGATTACCCCTCGGCTCGTAGATCTGGTTCGAGTCGAAGGTGAAGACGCTCAACAGGTGTTCCGGGGAGAAGTAGTGCCCCATCTCCTCCTCGGTAAATACCCTGAAAAACTTCCCGTTCTTTTTTCTTCCGTAGGAGCCCATAAAGAAGAGATCGTGGTTTCCGGGGACTATCCTGAATACAGGGGAGATGCCGCTCTTCTCCTCCACCGCCTTCAGCGCCTCTCTGATCATCTCGGCGGGCACCGTTATGTCTTCCTTTGGGTCCTCCACGACATCACCGGTGACAAAGACGTACTGGGGGCTGAACTCCACAAGATGCTCCAGGGCGAGCTTGAAAATCTCCACGTTCTTTCCGTCGTAGTGAATGTCCGACAGGTGAAAAATCGTGAATCCCTCCCGACCGGCCATCTGGTTCTCCTTTCAAATCGATTTGGATATGGCTGCGGAGTATGTTAGCACGTTGGTTTTCCTTTTGCAATTAGGCATGAAATATTTTTGGACTTGTTTAAAAACTTTGTAAAAAAGCTTGACATTCAATCAATATCATATTATAAATAGAAGTTTGAAATAATATTAAGGGGTGTCGGGGATATTGGAGGGGCATCGGGAGGATCGAGGCGGTTGGGGGGGGGGTCGGGAGTTTTTAGTGGTGGGGCTATCAGGGGGTTATCGGGGGGCTATCAGGGGGCTATCGGGGGTTTTGAATCAGTTAAGCGTTCGGAGAAAAATAGATGAAAACAGTTAGCGCAAAAAGCGGGGATTTCACACAGGATTGGTTCTTGGTCGACGCCAACGAGAAGATCCTCGGTAGGCTCGCCTCGGAAGTTGCGTCGGTCCTGAGGGGGAAAAAGAAACCTATCTTCACACCCCACGTGGATACGGGCGACTTCGTTGTTGTCGTCAACGCAGAAAAGATCAGGCTTACCGGCAACAAGCTGAAGGACAAAAAGTATTACAGTCACACCGGTTACCCAGGGGGAATAAAGGAGATTACCGCGGAAAAGCTTCTCGCCAAAAAGCCGGAAGAGCTGGTGATAAAGGCGGTTCGCGGGATGCTCCCGAAAAACAGGCTCGGAAGAAAGATGATCAAAAAGCTCAAAGTGTACGCGGGTCCGGAACATCCTCACCATGCCCAGAGTCCGAAAACCTTAAACCTGAAATAAAAAAGGGAGTTTAAAGTTCTATGGCCCAATCACCGCAATATTACGCAACCGGAAAGAGGAAAAGCTCCATCGCCAGGGTCTACCTGAGACCGGGCAAGGGGGATATAGTTATAAACAAAAAGGTGCTTGACGACTATTTCCACAGGGAAACCTCAAAGATGATAATTCATCAGCCCCTGGAGCTGACAAACACCCTGGGCAAATTCGATATCTTCGTCAACGTCTCGGGCGGCGGCCACTCCGGCCAGGCCGGGGCCATCAAGCACGGTATTTCCAAGGCCCTCCTGAACTACGACGCGGAGCTGCGCTCCGTGCTGAAAAAGGCCGGATTCATCACCAGAGACTCCAGGGTCAAGGAGAGGAAAAAGTACGGCCAGAGGGGGGCGAGGGCCAGGTTCCAGTTCTCCAAGAGGTAAGATACCGATATCCTCATCGGCGGCGGTCTCGAGAAATCACAACGTTGTTTTTGCATCCCATCTCGTCGGAGGGCTCTTGATAGATGAGCCTTGCCGATTGTGGG